>JAITMK010000010.1 GCA_031277415.1 Azoarcus sp. | reverse complement strand
GCGGTTTTGACCTTGACGTCGAGGATGCCCTGTTTGTCGTCGGGCTTTTTGCCACGCAGGTGCGGGTCGACGAGCACGATGTCCAGAAGATCTTCGGCAGGCAGATCAAGCGTGGCCTTGAGGAAATCGGTCAGCGGACCGGTGTTTTGGGCGTCACCGAAAATCAGCTTGAAGACCTGGTCATTGCGGGGCGAGAGGAAGGGATGAGGCATGCCGAGTTCTCCGGGTTGTTTCATACAGCATATGCCCTATGAAACGATAACTCAAGATGCTGTTGTGTTTTTTGTATGAGTCCTCAGGATCCACGCAGCGTCTGGATTCTGCGACTTCGCTTCGCGCTGCAATGATGGGAGGGGTTTTGCTGACTAACTACTCCAGGGAGGTTGACAGCGGTAACAGTATCTACATTACGCGGAATGCCAAGCAGATAACAATGGGGCTGGCGTGAGCGGGATTACGGGCAAAACCACTCACCACAGCGACAGGAACAGCTTCAACGGCTGGTCGGCGGCAGGGGTGAATCCATAGCGTTGGTAAAAACACGCGGCGGCTTCGTTCTTCGCGTCCACGAACAAGCCCGCACTGCCCACGGCCTGCGCCGCCGTGCGGGCGCGGTTCACGGCATCGGCCAGCAGCGACTGGTCCAAGCCTTGCCCTTGCATATCTGATCGCGTCGCCAAGCGACCGAGGCACGCGACCGGAATCTGGCGCGAGTAACGCTTGACCTGCTTCGCGGGCAGGTCGTCGGTCAGCACGAACGCCAAGGTCAGCGCGTAGAAGCCGAAGATGCTGGTGGCTTCCATCGCGTAGCCGGACTTCACCCACGTTTGCACCGCCGACTCACCGGCGGGCACGGCGACGAAGGTGCGTGAGATCCCCTTGCCCTGATGCTGGAGCGCGGTCTGCTTCAGCCAGACGTCGAGAAGCTCGATGCCGCAATCAAACCCGTTTCGGTCGTGGTGCCCAGTCAAGGGTTCCAGTCTGATCATTGCGTCGCGCCGCGTAGTCTTCGAGTGCCGCCTTCAGCGCGGCATTGGGTGGCAGTGGGTTGTCCAGCGCCGCGAGGAACGCCTCGGTGTCACGGGCCGAAAGGCGGATGACGCGCTCCTGCTCGATGATGCGTTCGGCCTCGCGCAAGGCGGTCTGGACGACGAACTGGTTGAGGGTCGCACCCGTCAGGCTAGCAGCCATCTCCAGAGTTTCCTGCACGGCCATCGGTACACGGGCCGTCCCGCGCCCACGCCGCTACGATTCTGAATTGGAGCGATTTCAAGAGACCAGGGCCGAAGCCGTGAAAGAGATCGCCTTCTGTCTCTACGACATCAGTGCCGACAGGCGCAAAGATGATTTGACAAGGCAAATCATTGCTTCCCAACGCCCTGGAAATTTCCTGGATCGAAATCTGCAATATCGATCAACCCGAAGTCGTGCGGCGGGCGGTAGATTTTGACCTCTGCCTTCTCGGGATCAGAAATGTGAAATGAGAGTTCCTCGACCCGAACCAACTGCCACGTGTCGTCTCGGCGGGAATAGTCAAATTGGTATTCGAATCCCCAGCGCCACGCACTGCCGCCATAGTGCTGAACGGTAAACGTATTCTTCCCCGCAGTGAGTGATGCAAAGGGATCACCGAAGACCCCGCCGCACCGGTCGCAAAAAACAATACGCTCGTTGCCTTTCCTTGAAACGAGCGAACCGTCAAGCTGGCGAATAATGATGAACAGCGGGCGTTGGTGCTCTTCAATCACATACCCCGGCTTGTTTGGTGTTTGCTTCTCGACCACCAGCACGTAGTCCTGCCGACCATCGCCATTCAGGTCTCCTACCGCATGTGCCAAGTATTTCGCATCAGTAGGGATAAAGGGCAGCAGCTCGTCCGGGGGCTCTGCACCCGCTGACTGCGCTGCAGAGAGCAACGCAAAGGCAACTCTACGTAGACTAGTCAGAATGCGGAAGTATCCAATCATAAGCCACCTGATACTCAAGTCCAAAACACGACATCGGGATGTCCATCGAGCGGGATTGAGCATGTTGCCATACTTCTTGGGCGGAGATCATGGAATGCCCGTACCCGTTCAAGCAAATCACTGCACGACCTCGAACGTGACTTGTCCTGGGTTTCCATCCGGCCCGTCGTAGCCATCGGCGCCATCTCTGCCCGGCCAGCCGTTTTCGCCGCGGCTTCGGCAAACTTTTCGCGCAAACGGACATCTTTCTCAAAAGACCACATGATCAAACAGCATTTCCTATCAGGCGTTTTGCAGTGCCTGTTTTATGTTTCGCGGGTATTTTGCGCCACTTGTCGTTTTAGCGTTTTTCCCATTTTCATCCGAAGTACACACCAATGGTTGCCTTTCTTCAAGCACTATATTGTTTCGGTAAGTAGCGCATTTTCGTGGATAACACATCGTCAAGTCTTGTCACCTGACTTACAAGCCAGCGCGCATGGCAAGGTTTGCTTTTTGATGTTGCACTCAGGCCCATCATGTCCTACCTTTTTCTAAGGGGACGATTCCGAGGGGGCGATGCTAATGAGTGCAGCATGGGATTTCCTAATGACAATCTTTGCCTGGATTTTTGTGGTTGCTATTTTAATCGGAATGATTGTTTCTATCTTTTGCCCACCGGAGAAACCAGAGAAAAAAAGCAGCTCCCTGCTTGTTTCAATTCTGGCAGTCCTTGGGGTTGCGTGGTTTTGCTCAAAGGATAAAAAGGACAGCAGCCAGTCGCCGCCACCGGACTGAGACACTATCATGCTTCCTTAGGCGCTCACTGGAGTTCAACGATGTGGTTTGAAAAATTGACCGGTTTCCCTGAAGAAACGCCACAGCAAGTTCGCGAGAAAATGACTGTTGATGGGCAGACATTGACATCGAATGTCAACGGGAGGGTGTTGACATATGGTCGATTGGAAACGCCTACTTTGACTGAACTACGAGAGCGTGTCCGCACAAGCGGGCATCAGGATGGGAAAATATCCGCACGCGAAGCCGTTGCCGATGTCCAGCACTTGCACACAGACATATCGAATGCAGGGGCACTCTTTCAGGTCGCCTCTCAGTTCAATCTGCTTGAAATGGTCTCTCCGTATGTGACGCCTGAACAGGGCATAGGAATTTACGAGCATGATCACACCCAAGGGCCGACGTGTGCTATCGCTGCGGGTGCTGGAACGATTTATCGTAATTACTTCGCCATCGTCAATGGACAAACCGGACAATCAGCCAGCAACCAAATAGATTGCCTTGCGGACATTGGCGCCGCATTGGGAAATACTGAAAATCGATTATGGGAAATGCGTAATGGCTATGCACTGGTATCGCGGGGTGGGTTGATCGAAATCGCACGTCATCTTCAAACCGCAAGTGAAAGTGACATTGATAGACTGCGGGAATTACTCCGCATCGGCATACAGTGGGAAACGCAAGTAACGATAAATGGTGCTCAGCACACTGTTTCACAGGCTTATTGTTCTGCCTTGCCTGTCGCCTATTCTCATCATGCTTCGCCTTTATGGGAGCCTTTCGCGCGGCTTGTGCTTGAGGCGGCCTATGAGGCAACTCTTTGCGCGGCGATTTTAAATAGGACGAACAATGGGAATAACAGACTATTTCTTACGCTTCTCGGTGGTGGAGCGTTTGGTAATGAAACGAATTGGATCATTGAGGGAATCCAACGTGCCTTGAACCTCTATAAGCATGTGGATATGGATGTGGTAATCGTCAGCCATCGCTCGTCCAATCCCCATGTTCGCCAACTGGTACATCAATTCGTAGCTGCGACATAGCCCATAGGGATTGGGCGAAACGGAAAAGGTGTTTCGGTTGATCGTGGACGCAACTGTTGCGCAGTTTTGTCAAAGAGCTTGTGAAGGAAGCATGACAATGGATCAGGAACTTCTCGATTCAGTCTGAAATTTCGTAGCTGGTGCTGCGCCCACCACCGGGCGATTTTTTCAGCACACCCAGTTCCAGCAACTGCGTGATGTCGCGTAGCGCGGTGTCGGGCGAGCACTTGGCGATAGCAGCCCATTTGCTACTGGTAAGTTTGCCTTCAAAGCCCTCAAGCAGACGGTTCAGCAACTTCGCCTGCCGTTCGTTGAGCGGCGTGCCTGCCCTGCGTTGCCAGAAACTCGCCTTGACCAGCACTGCATCCAGCGTCGTGGACTGTGCGCTGACGATAGCGCGTCCGAGCGTGCTGAGGAACCACGACAGCCAGCCGGTCACATCGAGCGAGCCTTTTTGTGTGCGCTCCAGCACGTCGTAGTAATCCTTGCGCTCGCGCTGGATTTGCGCTGACAGACTGTAGAAGCGTTGTGGGCTGCCGTCGGCACGGGCGAGAAACAAGTCGCCCACGGCGCGGGCGATGCGCCCATTGCCATCGTCGAATGGATGCAGCGTCACCAGCCACAGGTGCGCGAGGCCAGCCTTGATGAGTGCCGGTTCGCTCGTTTCTGCGTTCGCCCAAGCCAGAAATCGTGGCGTTTCCATCGGCAGTACACTGGCGGGAGGCGCCTGAAAGTGAACCTTGCGTCGTCCCACCGGCCCTGAAACTACCTGCATCGGCCCATCGGCATCATTGCGCCACTGGCCGATGGTGATCTTGCTCATGCCCGAATAGCCAGTCGGGAACAGCGCCGCGTGCCAGCCGAACAGGCGCTCGGCGGTCAACGGTTCGGCACTGCGCGAGGTAGCATCCAGCACCATCTCAACCACGCCTTCGACGTGCCGATCCACAGCAGCAATCGCGCCGATGTCCACGCCCAAACGCCGGGCGATGGACGAGCGCACGGATTCGACGTTGAGCATTTCGCCTTCGATCTCGCTGGTCTTGACCACGTCCTCGGTCAAGGCGGCAAGGCTGGCCTGATCGCGTAGCGCCAACCCGACATCGGCCAAACGGCCCAGCAGCACACCCTGGGCGCGGCTGACTTCGGTCAGCAGTCCGGTAAGGGTGGGCAGGTCATAGCGCCAGTTCGGCCAATCGCCACCCTGCCAGATGTAGAGGTTTTCTCCGTAGTTCATGCGGTGATTAAACATCGTATTCACCGCATGCGCAAGTATTCGCCGCATTAGATGCGGTGAATGGTGAGACTATTTTGAACGCTAGTTTGTCGGCCTTCGTGATCGGCAGACTCGTGCGAGGATTGGCCGAGCGCCAGGTCTGTGAATGGGTATCGAGTGCCCAGATCCAATACAGGTCAAGGTATTCGATGCCTGCATCATCGGCGGGATTGCCATGTTTTTTGGATGGCACCGACTTTTTGCTGGTTTCCTCACACAACAGAAGTTTGGTTTCATATATAATTAATTTACTAAAAATTTTTCATGTTTAGTAAAACGCCAAAAGGAGGCATCTCATGAACAGCGACGCTCTTGTACAACTCGCATTGGATTCACTCGCCTGCAGCCAGAAGGAACTCGCGCTTCGACTCGGGGTTTCGTCCACGCAAATCAGCAAATGGAAGAAAGGAGAGTACATGTCCGAGGAGATGGCAGACAAGCTACGCTTGCTCGCCGAGATTGGGGACTTGGATCCGGAATTTGTTGTTTTGGCTGGCTCCGTCGAGGCTGCCGCAAAGTGGAGCAAGCTCATTGAGCTACTCGCTGGCTAT
>JAITMK010000003.1 GCA_031277415.1 Azoarcus sp. | reverse complement strand
TCCCCATGGCGCTGGGAACGCGTGAACTGCACCACCTCGTCGTCAGGGTTATATTTGCGCACATCGTAAGAACTTCGGAGAGCTTCGATTCTGTAGTGCATGGTCTATCCCGTTTGGTTGTAGTCTATTATCATTTTGCACCAAACGAGTTTTATTGCAATAGTAATAATGCATTTGATTTATGCGTTGTGTGAAATATCCCTGTAATGGGAAGATGCGGTGCTGACGATGTTGATGTTATGTAGGCTGCACCGCCGCACCACCCCGCCCTTCGGGCACCCCTCCTCGGAGACTCCGTTCCCTGCTCGATGAGACTCCTGCTACTTCACCTTGGGCCACAAAATCCACATTTTTCCCTGTTGGCGCATTTTTCCTGCCTGTTCGCCCGCTTCATCGCCGAAACCCCAGAAAAAATCGGCCCGCACAGCGCCTTTGATTGCGCTGCCGGTGTCCTGCGCCATGAGCAGCCGGTTGAGCGGTTTGTCCGACAGCGGCCAGGTCGTGGAGAGAAAGACCGGTGCGCCCAGAGGGACATGGGCCGGATCGACGGCAATGCTGCGTTCGGCGTGAAGCGGAACGCCGAGCGCCCCGATCGGGCCTCCTTCTCCGGCAGGCAGTTCGCGGAAAAAGACGAAGCGTGGGTTACTGTTGAGCAATTCATCCAGGCGGTGCGGATTGCGGTGTACCCATTGGCGGATGCCTTGCATCGAGGCCTGATGGGAGGCAAGTTCTCCGCGCTCGATGAGCCAGTTCCCGATGGAACGGTAAGGGTGGCCGTTATGCTCGGCGAAACCGATGCGTACCCGGCTGCCGTCGGGCAGTTCGACTTGCCCGGAACCTTGTATCTGGAGAAAGAACAGATCTACCGGGTCGTCTGCCCACAACAGGATGCGGGCAGGCAGTTTGCCCTCGGCGCGGAGTTTCTCCAGTTCCGCGCGCGTCCAGTAGGGAAGGACCTTTTTGCCAGCCAGGCGTCCGCGCAGGTTCATTGACCTGAGTTCCGGGTAAATTTTCACAAAATCGACGGTCAGCATGTCGTTCGGCGTGGCGAGAATCGGCCGCTGCGTTCCGGATGATTGTGTTCGGCTGCCGTGGATCAACGGCTCGTAATAGCCTGTGACGAGTCCTTGCGTGTTGCCGTTTTTTGCGACGGACTGCCGGGGAATGAAATGCTGCTCAAAGAACTGGCGCGCTTCCCGATCAGATAACGTGCCGGGCAACATGTCGGCGGCGGCGCATACTGCGGTCCACGTAGATTTGCGGCCGATGGCGCGGCAGGATTCACGAAAAGCCGGCCAAGCCGCTCCCATGGCGTCATCGTCCCAGCCCGGCAGATCGTTCCAATGTGACTCGCGCCAGGCGGAAGGATCGCTAGGCGGGTCATCGGGAGGCACGGGCGTTGCGCAATCCACGCAGATGTCCGGGTCTGGAGGGGGAGGGGCGGGAATACTGTGGTCAGTCTCCGGAACTTCCGCTTTTGGCGGCAATTGCGTACAACCGGCTAAAGCAGCGGCTGCAACGATAAATGTAAGGAAAATGAGACGATGGCGGGAAGGCTGGTTCATGGCGCGGTAAACTGGTTGGATAGATTTAATGCCTATTGTACCGGCATATAGAGGAATACCTGAAGGAGACGGGCGATGAGTACGAAAGAATTTGAAATCCTGCTCATACGTGCAGAGCGGATATTGGAGCGGCTGGAAGCGATATTGCCCAAATCGGCATCTCCTCCCGACTGGAATGCCGCTCATGCTTTTTTGTGGCGCCGCCGTCATGGCCGCGCGCTTTTGCAGCCGGTCGTTACGCCTTCCGTCATTCGACTGCGGGATTTGCAGAACGTTGATGAGCAAAAAGAACGTATCGAACGCAATACGCGCCAATTCCTCGCCGGACGGCACGCCAACAACGTTTTGCTGACCGGGGCGCGCGGTTCGGGCAAATCTTCGCTCGTGAAGGCGCTGCTCGATGAATATGGCGACAAGGGGCTGCGGGTGATCGAGGTCGACAAGGACGATCTTGCCGATCTGCCGGAAATCATGGAAATGGTGACTGGCCGACCCGAGCGGTTCATCATCTTCTGTGACGATCTTTCCTTCGATGAGGGCGAAGTTGCCTACAAGGCGCTCAAGAGCGCGCTGGATGGTTCGATTTCCGGGTTGGCCGACAATGTGCTGATCTATGCCACGTCCAACCGCCGCCATCTGATGCCGGAATATCACGACGATAACAAGCCGGTACGCCATGCCGACGGCGAAATTCACCCCGGCGAGGCTGCGGAGGAAAAAGTGTCGCTTTCGGAGCGTTTTGGGTTGTGGCTGTCTTTTTATCCGTTTGGACAGGATGAATATCTTGAGATTGCCGCTCACTGGCTGAAAGTTTTCGGCGTGCCCGGCGCGCGCATCCGGGAAGCGCGCCAGGAGGCGCTGCAATGGGCGCTGTTGCGCGGTTCACGCTCGGGCAGGGTGGCTTGGCAGTTTGCGCGCGATTTTGCGGGGCGAATGGATTGAATACACGCCTGAATCCGAAAGCCATCGATGTCGTTGCCGGGGTCATTGTCCGCAGTGATGGCCGTTTCCTTCTCGGGCGGCGAGGGCAGGGGAGCTTTTATCCGGGTTACTGGGAGTTTCCCGGCGGCAAGATCGAACCGGGAGAATCGCCCGCCGAGGCACTGTGCCGCGAACTCGGCGAGGAATTGGGATTGCAGGCCGACCGCCTTTATCCGTGGCTGGTGCGCACGCATGATTACGAACATGCCCGTGTCAGGTTGCACTTTTTTGAAGTCGCGCAATGGCAGGGCGAGATCTGCGCCCGTGTCCATGACGCGCTGGATTGGGCCTTGCCCGACAATGTGCCCACGCCGATGTTACCGGCCAATGGCCCCGTTCTCAGGGCGCTTGCCTTGCCGCGCCGGATAGGGATCACCCAGGCCGTCACGTTGGGTGTCGAAACCCAGCTTGCGGCCCTCGATCATGCCCTGCAAGCGGGATTGCGCTTCGTCCTGATCAGGGAAAATACTTTGCCTGTGTTCGAGCGATGCTCATTTGCGAAGGAAGCCGTTTGCCGTGCACATGCGTCCGGTGCGCTGGCCGTGGTCAATGGCGATCCGGAGTTGGCACTTGGCGCCGGAGCCGATGGTCTTCACCTGACAGCGGCGCAGTTGATGGCGTGCAAATCACGCCCGGATTTCGCATGGACGGGAGCTTCCTGCCACAACCGCACCGAGCTTGAACATGCCGCCGCGCAAGGGTTCGACTACGCGCTTCTCGGCGCAGTGAAGGAGACGGCCACTCACCCCGGCGGCAAAACATTGGGTTGGGAGGGCTTTGCGGCGCTGGCTTCGGGTTTGCCGCTGCCGGTATTCGCGTTGGGCGGGTTGGGGGATAACGATATGGAAACCGCACGCCTGTCCGGCGCGCATGGCATTGCGGCAATTCGAAGTGCCTGGAGAAGCGCACCAATGGGTTCCAGGAAGCTATTCCCGGATCGCTTGCGCAAGAAAACACGGGCTTGATTTTTTTACGCTTTCCGCAAAAAAACACAACAGCATCTTGAGTTATCGTTTCATATGGCATATGCTGTATGAAACAACCCGGAGAACTCGGCATGCCTCATCCCTTCCTCTCGCCCCGCAATGACCAGGTCTTCAAGCTGATTTTCGGTGACGCCCAAAACACCGGCCCGCTGACCGATTTCCTCAAGGCCACGCTTGATCTGCCTCCCGAAGACCTTCTGGACATCGTGCTCGTCGATCCGCACC
>JAITMK010000157.1 GCA_031277415.1 Azoarcus sp. | reverse complement strand
TGTGGCTGGTTGATGTCGGGCAGAATGAAAACGAATTCATCGCTGCCGAGGCGGGAAACGGTATCGGTATCCCGCAACAGGGATTGGCTGCGGTGAGCGACCTGTTGGAGCAGGGCATCGCCCAGTTCATTGCCCAGAGTGTCGTTGATGTTGCGGAAGCGGTCGAGGTTGACGAACAGTACGGCGGTATGACTGTTGATGCGTTGCGACTGGGCGAGAGCTTCGTTGAGTTTTTCCTGCATCAACAGCCGGTTTGGCAGATTGGTGAGTGGGTCGTGCAGTGAGAGGTGCTGGATGTGGGCTTCGCTTTTCTTGCGCTCGGTGATGTCGGAAAATACGCCAATATAGTGGGTAGCATTGCCCGCAGCGTCATATACCGCGGCGATCGACAACCATTCGGGATACATCTCGCCGTTTTTGCGGCGGTTCCAGATTTCACCCTGCCATTTGCCGCGTTGCTCGATGGTTTTCCACATCTCCTGATAGAAAGGCTTGGCATGTCTGCCGGAACTGAGCAGCGAGGGCGAGCGTGTTTGTATTTCTTCGACACTGTAGCCGGTAATGGCGGTAAATGCCGGGTTGGCAACCAGGACGCGGCTATTGGCGTCGGCGATGAGCATGCCTTCAGCCGCACTGTTGAAGAGCGTGGCGTAGAGATTGAGATTGGCCTGGGTGTGGTGTAATTCGCCGATGCGCTGTTCAAGGTTGTGGTTGGATTTTTGCAAGTCCTGGGTGGCCTGGCCCAGGCGGATGAAGAACAGCATCAGGTAAAGGGTAAGCAGGAGCGCGGAAGCGAAAAGCAATACACGGTAGCCGTGGGAGCGGTCTATCGCATTCTTGAGTCCGATGTTGTACGCCTGAAAGATTTTTTCGAGTTCGGTATCTGTTGGAATTCTTGTAATTACATATAGTTTTGAAATCACTGCCTGCTTGGTTTTTACGACAATATTGATGTGGTCAAGCACGTTACCCAACTCACGCGCGAGATGGGGTGACAGGTTGGCATTTTCACGGGGGATGGATTCAATTTGGTTGAATATGACCGATAACAGCTCTGCATCGCTCGTTACCAGGTAGGTCATTACATTGTTGCTCAGGGTGAGAAGTTCGGAGCGCAAGCGCGGGGGAGGAGAAGAATCTGTGAATTGTTTGATTGCAGTCGGGGAATAACGAACGGAATTGCGCAATATCGCGCTTTCCCGTATGAATATTTCAATCTGGCTATGTTTCGTCTGTACTAATTGGTCAAGCTCATTGAGGTGGTGGAGAAGGTTTGCGATATCGCTTTCGGACAGGAAAGCCGGGGGAGAGTGAAGTTGCTTGAGTAGCGCATTGACGCGGTTGGTATCCCACGAAATGAGGTCGTAGTTCTTGTGGAGTTCAAAGGAAATAGCCAGAACATCGGCGTTGGTCTGGGTATCAACCTGGCGGAAATCGCGGAGCAGGCGCGAATAGTGCTGAAGTTCCGAAACCGAAACGGTGTCCGCGTTGGTGAATACCCAAAACAGCGTAGCTGCAATGATTGCTGCGATAGCCAGGCCTCGGCCGAGTCCGCCAAAAGGCAACAGCGTGTGTTTACGCGCAGGCGTAGGGGATTCCGAAGGAGACTCCAGGGGAGCGTTATCAGAGGATGCCGTACCCTCGGAGGGGCGGTCAGCGGGACTCATGGCTTCAACCGCTCTCCCCGGTATTCTCCGGTCAGGCTTTCAAGGAAGGCGGCAAGATAGCGGCGGTCTTCCTCAGACAGTGTGCGCCCAAGCTGGTAGCGCCCCATGATATCGATGGCCTGATCGAGCGTGGCGACGCTGCCATCATGAAAATATGGCGCCGTGACAGCGACATTGCGTAGCCCCGGCACCTTGAAAACGTAACGGTCTTCTTCCCGGCCCGTGACGTTGTAGCGGCCCAGATCGGCCTTGACAGGGTCGCCACGGTCGACGAAATAGTTGCCCATTACGCCGAAACGCTGAAAGAAATTGCCGCCGATATTGACCCCCTGGTGGCAACTGATGCAGCCGAAGCTGGTGAAGTACCTGTAACCTTTTTTGGCTTCATCGCTGATGGCAGCGGTGTCGCCATTGAGAAAACGGTCGAATGGCGCGTTGGGAGTGATCAGGGTGGTTTCAAAATGCGCGATGGCATCAGCGATGGTTTTTTCGCTGATTTCGCCGCCGTATTCATGACCGAAAGCCTTGCGGTATTCGCTGTCTTCCGAAACCCGGCGTACAGCGATGGCCCAATTGCTTGCCATTTCGGCAATGTTTGTCAGCGGGCCGGAAACCTGTTCGGACAGGGTATGTGCGCGTCCATCCCAGAACTGGCGGAAATTGAAAACCGTGTTGAACACAGTGGGCGAGTTGAAATCGCCGAGCGCACTGCCTACACCGACTGAAAATTTGCGCCCGTCGGCCCCCCCGCGCGAGAGGTCGTGACACGTCGCGCAGGAAACGGTGCTGTCGCTCGAAAGCCTGGGGTCATTAAACAGTTTTTCACCGAGCAAAACCTTACCGGGTTGGGGTTCTCCCGGTGGAAGATCAGGAATGGCCAGGATTGCGTTGCTCTGGGTACGGGGGCTGCCTTGTATGACCGGGATGCCGGGGATATCGGAGGAAGGCGGTAGAGTTTCATCCTTCGGAAGCACAACCAGAAAGACAAAAGTTGCCGCCAGCAGGGTAATGAAAATATAAAGCACCAGGTACAAGCGGTCTTTTTTTGTCATTTTTTCGTTACGCTGAATCAACTTACTGAAACAAAGATCACGACAGAGCGCGCAGTTTGGGTTCAAGCCTTTCGGGCGGAGGGACCACCCCGCGCCGTTCAGGCAAATAGGCCGCGATCTGACAGGCAACGGAAGCGATGTAGGGAATACATTGCAAGGCAAGAATGCTAGCCCACAAGCGTGTTTCGGTGCCGGCAGTACCGCGAACCCAGAACAAGGAAATGATCGCCAGAATGAGCGCGATGAACATGCCGAGTTCTTCACGGATAGGACCAAAAAAAGCCAAAGCGCCCTTGGCCTTCCAACCCTTTGGGGTGACGACGAAAACCCCCTTTTTCTTGATGAGTCCGGTGAATACGCCGCGCGCGACGGCGTGTGCCAATCCAACCGAAAGGATCGAGGCGCCGAGAATGTCGCGCCAGGGGCAATTCATGGTACGGCGATAAAGGATGGGGCCCAGCGCGGCCTTGAA
The DNA here is from genome assembly GCA_031277415.1 of Azoarcus sp. GTDB lineage: Bacteria > Pseudomonadota > Gammaproteobacteria > Burkholderiales > Rhodocyclaceae > WRNU01. The sequence goes on along the minus strand of JAITMK010000157.1, from coordinate 4,079 downwards.
AGCCATGAAGCCGAGCACGGGCAGGGCCAGCGCCACGACAGGCAGGCTGAAGGTCTTGGGAAAGGCGAGGATGCCTGCCGTCCAGAGCAGGCTGCCGTAGGCAAAAACGAATTGCAGGGCATCGCCGAACCAGGAGAACCATCCGGTAAGAAAGTGGTAGCGTTGCGCAAGGTTCAGCGAACTGCGGCCAAGCATGACCGGCAGGTGGGCTTTGAGAATTTGCATTGCGCCGAAGGCCCAGCGGAACCGCTGGCTCTTGATTGCGGCAAAGTCCGAGGGGGTGAGCCCGCGCCCGAGGATGTGGTCGACGTAGCGGGTGTCGTAACCTTTTTCGATGAGCCGCAAGCCCAGTTCGGTGTCTTCGCAGATGCACCATTCGGACCAGCCGCCCACTTCTTCGAGCGCCCGGCGGCGTACCAGCGTCATGGTTCCGTGCTGGATGAGCGCATTGCGCTCGTTGCGGTGGTGCATGCCGATGCGGAAGAAACCGTCGAATTCCCAGTTGCACATGCGGCGGAAAGGCTGACTTTCCCAGTCGCGGTGCGCTTGCGGAGCCTGCACGACCGCAACATCGGCTTTGTCGAAGTGCGGTACGAGGTCTGCCAGCCATGACGGGGAGACAACGTAATCGGCATCGACCACGCCGACGACCTCGGCCCTCGCATCCGTCACCATGAGGCCGTAATTGAGCGCGCCTGCCTTGAAACCGGGCCAGTCCATCAGGTGGAAGAACCGGAAATTCGGTCCCAGTTCGGCACAGCGTTTCTCAAGCGGGCGCCAAAGAGCTTCGTCGCGGGTATTGTTGTCGAGTATCAGTACCTCGAAATTGCTGTAGTCGAGCGCCGCAAGGCTGTCGATGGTGGCAATCACCATTTCTGGCGGTTCGTTGTGACAGGCCAGGTGAATGGAAACGAAAGGCTGTTTGTCGGGAGCGTGCGGAGGCAATGGCACGAAACGGCGTTGCCAGCGTCGCTTGAACAGAATTTCACCGAACTCGAATCCGTGCGAAAGCAGCACCGCGACAGTCAGGCAGGTTGCGGCGATGATGACGGCCAGCCCGATGAGCTCGCGCTGCTGCCGTTGCGGGACGAGGTAATACTCCACGGGCACGTTGAGTCCGATGATGAGAATCGAAATACACGCCTGAATCATCGTGGCGAGAAACAGTCGGCCGCCAACGCTCCAGCTCGGAAGAAAGAAGGCCATCAGAAACATGGGCAGGAAGGCAATGATTGCGGCGCTGCTCGCCTTGCCCAGCCAGTGACGATCACGCTCGATGGAACCTGTGAGCGGATATTTGAGGTGGCGGTCGGCGTCGTACATGCCCCAGTAGGCGCCGGCCCAGCCTTCGCCCAGTTCGGCATCGATTTTCCAGGGCTGATCGAAGGCTTCCAGCAAAAAATAATCGAGCATCGGCGTGCGCTTATTGGCGAGAAATTCACGCACGAAACGGGCTTGGTTTTCATCCGAGGGTACGGCAGCTTCAAGCACCGGGCCTTTGCTGGGCCAGCCGATTTCACCGATGACGATCCTTTTCCCGGGAAATAGCTTGACCATCTGGTCGTAGCGCATGAATGCGTTTTCCAGGGCACCGGCGATGCCTACGCCTTCGTGATAGGGAAAGATGTGTACGGTGATGAAATCGACATGATCGGCGAGTTCAGGATATTTTTCCCAGATGTGCCATTGTTCGGCGGTCGATACGGGTTTGCGTACCCTGGCGCGTACCTGATCGAGATAGGCGATGAGTTGTTTGAGGGTCTGATCGGCATTGCCTTCATTCTGTGCGCGCCACAGTACCTCGTTACCGACAATGACCCGTTCGATGTGGCGCATATTGTTGGCGGCATCGACCAGGGCGTTGATTTCGAGTTCGTTCCGGGTTTCGTCGTTGTCGATCCAGATACCCGCCGTTATCTGGAAATCATGCTTGCCGGCTTCTTGCAACATGGAAGGCAGATCGGAGATGCCATATGTGCGCAGGCTGTCGGTCTTCTGCCTGAGCAGTTCGAAATCCTTTGCGAATTCGGCGGCGCTCGGATGTGGCCCGGTAAAAGGGCTTTGGCCGCGCCAATAGCCGCTGTAGCTGAATCCATTGATGCTGAAAGAAGTATCGTCGGGCGCATCGTCACTGAGCCCGTATGTTTGCCACAGCAGGAACTGAAGGGAAGCGACGGCGGCGGCAATGGCGAAAGCGATGAAAAAACGCAGAACGAAATCGGCGAATCTTTTCATGAACTCTGAATTGTGCAAAATACGGGACATTTTGATGTTGATTCAGGTTGGTTTTGATTGATACGGCATTATATCTGCCGGACATGAAAAATTTCTTGAATTGCTTTATTTCAGAATGTTATCGCGTGTTTTTTGAGTCACTCCTGCCTGAAGGCAGGGGATTCCTCGATACGGTCTTGGGGCGCCTTCGGCGCCAAGTGATGCTTTGTCTCGCTTGACTCCGCCATAAATGGCGGAGATTGCGTGAGACGCGTGTTCAGGAGGTTCAACGGGTGAACAAGAATGATTCCGGGAGCGCCGTGGATGGGCGGAGCATGTTGCGGCGAGCGTTTCTCGCTGCGGGGTTGCTCTGGTTGGTGTTCATGGCGCTGCGTTACGGAGTGATCGAGAATGATTTGCTCCCGCGCGGTTGCGGTCCGGGCGGGAGCGATTCCAGCCTGTCCTGCTGGCTGACCTGGTTATTGACACAGAGTTTCCTGGAGCAACGGTTGGGAATCGTTGCCCTGGTCTTTGGCGTTCTGGGATTTCTGGGCGGTATACGGTTGTGTGCCTGGATCGGCTGGCTTACCGGCATCGTCGGGCTGGTGCTGTACAGTCCCGATTACGCCGCCGTAGGGGCGTTGCTGGGGCTTTTTACCCTATTACGTATTTACATGAAATGTTAATTCATTCCCGGATTACCGTTCCCTCTTCCCCAGCCCCTCTCCCGCTTGCGGAAGAGGGGAGTTTTTGAGGAGCCCGTAGGTTGGGATGAACGAAGCGAATCCCAACATCCAGGCAGCCACAAAAACGTTGAGCCCGTAGGTTGGGATGAACGAAGCGAATCCCAACATCCAACCGACCCCAAAAACGTTGGGTTTCGCAAGCTCAACCCAACCTACACCCAACCCGTCATCCTTCACAGCGCGAGACCCGTGTTCAAAATGAGGCGTTACTGAATCTACATGTAGTTTGCGTGTAAAATCCATACGGTTTTACAATTCTGACCATTTTGATCGTGCGGCATATAACTTGGAGTCACAACCATGACGAATGTTCTAAAAGCGTTGGTATTTGGTAGCATGTTGTCTATTTCGGCGCTGGCTGCGCCGCTCGTGCAGGCACGCGAGGATGTAAAGGTCGCCGTCACTAACCTCGCTTATGAAGAGAGAGTGCAGGAGTATTTCCGCGAAATAAAGGCTTCGTCCAAATCGTCGATGCGCGCTTCAGAGCGCGAAACCAGCCGCAGCTACCGAGGCTCGGCGAGCGCGAGCCATTCAGCGGATTATTCTTATTCTGAAGGGACTTATTCTTACATCGAACGGGGTGAACTGCGCAAATTCACTGCCGACATCAAGGGAGAGATGCTGAAGTCCGGCTTTTTCCGCATCACGGAAGCCAAGCCCTACACCGCAAAGAACACGGAAAAAATCTACGACATCATTGATCGCATCAAGAAAGGCATGTATCCGGGCGCAAAATACGTGCTGTTCGGCACGGTAAGCAGCATTCAGTTTCGCGAGGAAGCCAATCCGATCATGAACACGGACACGATATCCCGAACGCTGAGCCTGGAACTGGTTGGCGACTTCAGCCTCGTCAACACCAAGACTTACGAGGTCATGGCAGCATTTTCCGCCATCGGCGAAGGGCAGGATACGAAACTCATCACCTCGGCCGGAGCAAATGTCGTCATGAACCGCGGCAAGGTGATCTCCGAAGTTTCCAAGAGCCTGGGCGTGGATGTGATCCGTCAACTGGAAGAACAAATCGCCATCCTGGAAGGCTACGCCCCGCCGGTACAGGGAACTGTCGTCGATAAGAAAGACCAGGACACCGAAGTCATTCATTTCCGCTGAACGCAC
>JAITMK010000142.1 GCA_031277415.1 Azoarcus sp. | reverse complement strand
TCCTTGGCATGAGCGCCCCAAAAAACCAGAGTGGACGACTTTTTGACGCAGTTTACAAGCCCTCACGCCAAATAACATGCTAAAAGTGCAAAAATTATCATGACAAATAGGTGCAATCGCCCTGGCCTGAAAGCCGGGAAGCCCGTAGGTTGGGATGAGCGAAGCGAATCCCAACATCCAGCCAGCCAGCCACCAAAGCAGGAGGCTACCAGAACCAGCCCCCTGCAAAAACAAGGGGCTGCGCAAAAACGTCCCGTATGAATTTTCTCACACCTCTCACACCGCTACGCGGCATCTGAACGAAAATAGAGATTGGAATGCTATCAAAAAATGATATCATTTAAACATGAAAGCAAAGCACCTGAAAACACTTCAAACCATCTTCCACACGCCGACCAGCGCGAACCTGTCATTTTCAGCCATGGAATCGCTTGTTACTGCGTTAGGCGGCGAAGTGATTGAACGTGAGGGTTCCCGGGTAATTTTCTCTATTGCTGGTGGCATATGGCACGCACACCGCCCGCACCCTGGCAATGAAGCCAAAAAATACCAGATTGAAGAATTCAGGGAATTTTTGAGGCAAAAAGGATTCGCACCATGAACACTATGACCTACCTGGGATACACCGCCCGCGTGGATTTTGACGAACGCGACGATATTTTTATTGGGCGTATCCTCGGCACACGCGACACGATTTCATTCCATGCAGACACCGTCATCGACCTGAAAATGGAATTCAGGCGCTCAGTCGATGATTATCTGGCGTACTGCGAAGAAAAAGGCGTGTCCCCTGACAAACCAGTAAGCGGGAAGCTGCTACTTCGTGTTTCTCCGCAAACGCACGCCGCCGCGCTCATTGCTGCAAAATCCGCCGGGAAAAGCCTCAATCAGTGGGCTGGCGAAGTGCTTGAGGCTGCCGTCGGTTAAATTGCCGCGCCAACCGGGTAATCCCATTTCGCAATAAAAACATGAATAATGCATAAACATTATTCGGCTTGTCATTGAGTAGAAACGAGTCGTTATCTCTGTTTTTAATACAAATTAGAATTACACGCGCGAAGCGCGCTGACTCGATAGCCTCCCACTCGAGGGAGGTGTCGCGCGCGCAGCGCGTGACGGAGGGAGTCAAAACGCATGGGTACGCACATATCGGTTGGATGAGGCGATAGCCCGTAGGTTGGGATGAGCGAAGCGAATCCCAACATCCAGCCAGCCAGCCACAAAAACGTTGGGTTTCGCAAGCTCAACCCAACCTACCTGGTTTATTCCGCAGCCTCATTCAAGAAGTCATGCGGTGCTTCACGTGAAAAAAATCGTCCTATTGTCCTTTCGGATCACTCGCTTCACGCTCTTTTTTCATCGAACGCGATAAGCTCAATGTCATTATCCCCAACAGAAGAACTCCCGCTATCAGAATAGCCCATAGCACGATTTTTCTTGATTCGCGTGGCTGCGCCCGATCCTCTGAGCCGGATGAAAGGAGCAGCGCAGGCTCGGGATTGGGGAAGCCGGTTTCCAGAATACGGGCGCGGCCCAGCTGGCTCGATTGTTGAGCCTGGGCAATGCCGCCCGGAATCAGGGTTGTCAGGGGCAGATTTGCTGCCTGCGCATCGGCTTTGCCCAGGGCCAGCCAGTAAGGGGCTTGACCGCGAGCCAGGAAGGTCAGTTTTTCGTTTTGCAGCGCCAGTTCGATACGCGGCGCACTGCGGCCCAATCCGCTGCCGCGCGGATCGATACGCAAACGCAACTGATTGACCGGAATAGCCGACAAAGCCAGTTCGTTTTCCATTGTTTCGTTGGCGGGCAGCCGGTAGAACACGCCGCTGGCAAGCATCTGCCAGGATGGCTCTGTTTCGGCGGGATTGCGATGAGTACGCCGGCCTCCCCGGATGACATCACGAATGCGACGCCCATCTTGCCGGTCGGCATAGCCGGTTTTGCTGGCTTTCTCGCCGGAAGCGGCAGAGGCTGGCGAGAAGTTGCGCCCCAAAACGACAACAGGAGCCAGGACATTATCTTCTTCCATCACGATCCGGACGCGCACAGGCGACAGGCTGAACGGCAAATTCCAGATGTATTCCAGTTCTTCCCCCGGTACGGGTTCACCGGCAACCGCAGGCGACCAGGCCAGGGGGAGTTCTCCTGTGCGGATGACGTCTCCCGATAAACGCGCCCCACTCACGACGGGTGCAGCAAGCGCATCGTGCCAGATCAGACGCAGGTAACGGGCCTTTCTTCCGGGCAAGTTGATTTCTCGCTGAAGAATGGATTGACCGTCAAAATTCAACCGGACAAGCTGCCCTTCCCTCCAGGTATTCCAGTGTTCCAGATCGTCGCTGGCTTCGATGTAAAACCGGAAAAACCCTTCCTGTTCACTGGGAGCCAGATCGAGTTGCAAGCGTTCCAGCGCAAAATCCGCCGCGCTCGCATCGATGAGCCAACCCCGCAAAACTTTGTTTTCCTTGCGCACTACCAGCGTGTCGGGCGATACCTCGATCTCTACATTTCCCCGGGCGTCTTTTCGGACGCGCAAACCGCCGCCGAGGGTCATATCGGGTTCAGATTCGACGCTTGTTGCGTAAAGAGGAAAGATCCGCCCCGAAGCTTCCCGCTGATCCCGGACGACCTGCGCCGAGCTTGTCGTCAAGGCAAAAGGCAGCGGCTCACCGGCGGCGTTGAAAACCCGCAGATCGCGCAGATCGGCATGTTTTGCATTCCATCGCACGGAGACTGGAAGATCGACCTGATACCAGGATGCTTTGCCGTCCGTCTCGATTGCTGATCGGTAGGCGAAATCCGAGAGTTGCTCCGCAGAAGTGGCGTGTATTGCGATCCCGGCAAGCAACGCACCGGCAAGTATTGAGATCGTTTTCATGTTCGTCCGGCTTCTTCCTCTATTTTTGGGGGCATCGGAGCAAAATATCCGACAACCAACAGCAATATGCCGACGCCAATGAACGAGACGATGCGTGCAAGTCCGCCGTGATCGCTCAACTCGACGAAGAAAAGTTTGAGTACCACAGAGCCGGTCAGCGCCGCTCCGGCTATCCAGAGGGTACGATCTTTTCCGAGGCTGCCGCGAATCATCAGCGCAAGAGCAAACAGCGACCATATGATCGACCAACTTGCCTGAACGCCCATGGCTTCGATCATCGATTCGATGTCGAAAGGCACGAACGACCACGCATGGGCGACTCGACAAACCGCCAGCGTGGCAACGGAAAAGATCGACGCCAGCCCCGTAAACGAAATGACCCGCTTGAGCGCACCCTGATATTCCCCTGTTTTCGGTATCCAGAACAAACACCAGCGCCAACAGGCAAACAGGACGAGAAACAGCCCCAGTTCCAGAGGATTGACGAGCGGCAGATAAGGCAGCGGCGCGCAGTTTCCGTTCGACATCAGATTGGCGACCCAGAACCAAAGCATCATGCCTGCCATGACCGGGAAGGCGGCATGGAGATTGTATTCGCGCTTGAACGCGGCCACCGGCCAGAACCGGGCTTTGTTCCGCGCCGCGAACCACAGGTAGAGACTCGGTACGAAAGCCCAGGCGAGCCAGCGCCACGCGCTGTACTGGGCATCGGGCACGAAGATTTCGAGGGTTTTCGTTGCTGCAAGCATCAACACGAGTATCCCGAACCATGCCCCTGCCACATGAGCGACGCGCTGAGCGATATCGGGGAGAAGACGGGAAAGTATTCTCAGTGTGAAGAGATGCACCAGGAAGAATACTGCCCAACTCACCCCCACAACCCAGTGAAGATCCACCCCCTGCTTTGCGAGAACCAGTGCCGCAACCCCCAGGTGCAGCAGACTGAGCAGCGCAAGGGAGCACCACTTCAGGGCATTCGAGAGCATCGCCCACAGGGCGCCGGAAAACGAGAGCGCAAGCAGTATCAGATATGCCGTTTCCATACGAATATACATGGGATTTACGCCCCAAAAGCTTGCGCCTTCCATGTAGAACGTAACCCGGTCAGCGGCGCACCATACCCACCAGATTGCGCCCCAGATCAACAGCATATTCGACAGAACACCCCCTTGTGTGGGAATGCCGGATGAAGTCGAACTCCTATCTCCCGGCGCAGGACGGGGGGCAGCCTGGCATAAGCGCCATGCGCCCACGAGGGCCGCAAGCGCCAGCGCAGCGGCAATCCACCCGTTGGAGGGCGTTAACCCGACGGCGTGGTTGGTGTAGAAAGCAAATCCAGCCGCCAATTTCAGAACGATGCCGAAATACATCAGGGAGGGGATTCGTTTCCATAGCGCCAGCCACAGGATCAGCAGACCGCTTGCGGCCCAGGCTGCTCCAACCTGCCCCCAGTTGAGCAGAAAAAGAAAGGCCAGATTGATGAAAAAAAGCCCTGTCCATACAGGCATTGCAAGCAGCGCGAAGTCCCTTGCCAGACTGGTGGGAGGTCTGCCTTTTTGATTGATTACCAGCAACGCGCTGATGAACAGTGCAGCACCTATGAGCACCGTGCGTAACGCTCCTTCCCAGCCGGAGAGCAGCGAAAAGTCGTGATAATCGATCTCCAGGCCGAACAGGAACAGCAGCCCCCCGATTACCTGAATGGCGAACGCACAACCTATAACGCTATGTGAAGCGATCCGGGTGCCTGCAAACATCGTTGCCAGACCCGCCAACGCCCAGGCGACAACCGTTCCGTCACGGCCAAATACGAGCGGAACGGCCAGATAGAGGAAGGAAAGTCCCAGGATGGAAAAGACCCGGAAGAAAAACAGCTCCGAGCTCTTTTCCCGCTGGGAGAGGCCGAGGTTACCTGTGCGAAACAGCAGAAAAAAGCCGGCAAGCCATGTCACACCCACCAACGCAGACGAGATGGGAGAAATGCCGCTCAACAACGCGTCACCATACCCCGGTCTCAATTGCGCAAGCAGCATCAAACTTGCAAGGGACTGGATAACCAGCGCGCCGAAAAGGAAAACTCTCGACGCAAGCCGGGTATGTGCAAACATCGTTGCCAGACCCGCCAGGGCCCAGGCGATAATCGTGCCGTCCCAACCAAATACGAGCGGGGCAATCAGGTAGAGGAAAGCCATCCCTGCGATTGCCAGCGCCGATGTCAGAGGTTGTTCCGGGTTCTCTTTGGGATCGCCCAGAGCACGCCACCGGACGTAATAGCAGGCCAGATACGCGAAGCCCAGCAGCAAGGCTCCCATTGGGCGGCCATTCAGAATGGGGTCGAAATTCTGGTTGATGGATATCTCGATCAGGTACAGAAACGATGCCACCAGAATCAGTGACAAAGAGAATCCCTGCCCAAGCAGACGCCGCTGTCTGTACGCAATCCAGTAGATACCAGCGCCTTCAAGCGCCCAGGCCGCAGAAGTCCATTGGGCATTGAGCGCGAGCGGAATGACCAGGGTACCGAAGACGACGCCCAGGGCAAGGTAGACCTCCGTCATCAGCCGAACCGCAGGGCGTCCTCTCAGGACATACGCCAACGACAAGTAAAGCAGGCCCAGTACAAGCGCCGAAAACGCCATACCGTACTCGATGTGCGAAATCACGGCGCATTGCAGCCCGAAACCGATGATGGGAGGGCCGAACGTCAATGTTCCGTCGAGATAGTCGGTATTGGTTGCCGACCAGGGAGAAATCGAAAATTTTTCGTTTTCCCCGCGCGCAATCAGTTTGCGGCGTGCGAAAAGCAAACCGATCACCACGTACATCAGCAGGAAAAGAATCAGGAAAGGTTCGGTCGATGCGAATTGTCCGGCCTCATAGGATCTCAGCCCCCAGGCAGTACCGATGCTGAACGTTCCGATAAAACCGATCAGGTTGAGAACACGCCATGCCTTGAACCAGGCGATCAGGGCAATGCCGGTGTTGAGCAATGCGAAATAACTGAAAAGGGCAACGTGATTTCCTCCCCCTGTCGACACCAGAATGGGCGAAGCAAAGCCGCCAAGAATAGCCGCACAGGCAAGTCCTATGGCATTTTGCATGATCGCCAGAGCGACCGCGGCAGCGGTCAGAACCGCCATCAACACAAACGCCTCCTTGGAAGGAATCAGATCGTGCAGGCGCATGGCGGCAAATGTCGTCAGGTAGAGTATGCCAATGCCCCCGCCTTGCAGCATCAGCGCATAGGACGGCCTTTTCAGGCGAAGCCGCCAACCCAGGACAAGCAACACCAGGGCTACGGCGGAGACTCCGATATAGCGAAACTCGACAGGCAGTTCGTAGAGTTCCGATGCATAGCGCAACAGCCAGGCCAGACCCAGGAAAAACACGACCAACCCGACGCGCACGGCGATATTTCCGCCCAACAGCCAGTTTTTCGCGCCGGTGAATGCCTTCAAAATGAGTTTTTCGAAAGGTGAAGGTTCCAGCGGTTCCAGCCGATACGGTTTTTCCGGAGTACGCGGCCTGGCAGCCGTGCGCACTGCGGGTTTCGCTGCTTCTTTGGGCCCGGTGGCCTTGATAGGCTCGGAGGCAGGCGGAGCGGCTGGCGCAACGGGTGTTTCAGGGATCGACGCAGGCTGCTTGAAAAGAGGCTCTTCAGCCGGTTTGACATCCTCGATTTGGGTCTTGGTGGCCGGGGCATCCACCTTGATTGGCATTTGTTCTGACCCAAATGGAAAAGATCGCCGATCCGGGTGAACTGGCGTTTCCTCATGGGCAGGCCGTACATCGGCAGAAGAGGCAGGACGAGCGGACTCCCGTCGCGCCGGAGCGCGAGCCTTTCTATCCAGTTGCTTCTGTAAATCGTGTACTTCGCTCTGCAACTGTGTAAAGCGAAACCAAAGGAAAGCAACAACGCAAAGTAACCACCATGCCGAAAAATCCGGCTCTGACGCAGAGAAAAGCAATGCCGTCAGCAAAAACAGAATAATTGCCATCATAGTAGTAGCCCTATCAATTCAAGAATTTCGTTTGATATACTGTCATTTCTGACATACTTTATTAGCATTTCTATATTCGATTCTTTATTTAAGGAACCTCTGCAAAGCCCCTTCTGTCATTCTGCGCGCAGCGAAACGAAGTCGCAGAATCCAGACGTTGCATGGATCCTGCGGTATCAAGCAGGATGACAAGCGGTGGGTAATAGGGTAATGCAGAGTTTCCTTTATATGAACAGAATAAGAACAGTTGAGTACGTGGTTTAACCTATTGATCTATAAAAGAGTGTAACGATAGCATAATTTTAAGGAGCCCCTGCAAAACCCCATTCCAATTGCCGGGTGTAGGGGCAACCCTTGTGGTTGCCCTGTTTCGATTTCCCCTATTGGTGCACGGGCAGGCACAAGGCCTGCCCCTACATTACGCGGGATGTCAGGTAATGCAGAGTTTCCTTAAGAAAACTCCCCAAACCAGCCGGTTTTTTATCGTTCCGGACAATACGATATTCATCTATAATCGCTGCCGAAATGCCTGCTGTAATAATATTGTTTTCATTTTTTTGAGGCAGCGACTTCGCTTCGCCACGCGCTGCAATGACAGAAGGGGTTTTTCAGAGAATCCCTAACGCAATACACGCACAACAGAAACCGCCCGAATCAACCGGGTTTCCATCGTTCCGGACAATACGATATAAGGAACGCCCCGTCTCGCCAGTTCCGCTTCATACCAACGATGCTGGTACATGCGGAATTCGTCGTCACGCCGGGTTTCGTCCTGCACGAAGTCAAAATCGGGAGCGCACAGAAACACCAGATCGTAGTGCCGCCCTGCCAACTGCGCGAGTTCCGGGTCAACCTGCCCGAACATTACATCGCTGTACAGAAACGTTGTCAGCGGCGAGGTATCGCAAATCAGGAAACGGTTGGCTCGCTGCGCCATTTCGTTTTCGTGCCCGATCTGGGTGCGGGCGATGTGCAGCATGTCCGGGAATTGCAGTTCTCCCTGCTTATCGACCCACAGCGTCCTGCCGTATTCCGGGACGACGAGCGTATCCAGGGATCGTGCCAAAGCCACCGCAAGTGAGGTTTTTCCGCTCGACTCTCCGCCCAGGAGACAAATCTTCCGGACGAAATCGGCGTAAATTTCCGGTGCCAGATACTCGCGGCACCCGTGTGGATCGGAACGGATCCGGGTTCCGGAAACCGGAAATTTCGCCCGCGCCCGGTCGACACACACGTGCTCGACGCGGTATCCGAAACGCTCGGAAAGAACATCGGCAAATCCGTCTCCATAGTCTTCACTGGTGAAAACGCTATCGATGCGTTTGCGCAGAAGCGTGCCGCACAACCAGGCCACGAAAACGCGGTGCTCGTCGTCCGGCGCATCGTCCGGGGGAATGAGGGGAAACTGCGCAATGCCACTGGCCCGGCAACGCCCGGCGAGACTGTCGTCGTCAATGACCAGACTGAGCGCTTCGGGAAAACGGGAAGTCAGCCACGCCTGTCGCCGGTCTCGTCCGTAACCCTGAAAACCGGGTTTGGCATAGCCGATGACGACTACTTCGTCGCAGGCGGCGAGCGCCTGACGGATCAGCCATTCGTGGCCGAGGTGCAGCGGACAGAATTTACCCACGACGAGGCAGCAACGAAATCGCCGCGCCAATGGCCCGTTCATTGCTCAAACCCTGTAGCGGATACGCTCAACCTCCGCCACAGACGCCACGAAATGATCGCGTTGACCCAGTAGGCCGCGTAGAGAATGGAGGTTAGATACAGCCCACGGCTGGCATACAGCGGAACGGCAACAGTGTTGACAAGCAGCCAGAAGAGCCAGGCTTCGACACGGCGGCGCATGAGAAAGATCTGCGCGATAACGCTGAACGCAAGCACGGCCGAATCGACGAATGGCGCGTAGGCATCGGTATGAAAGTGCAACAGCGCGCCGTAGCCGAAGGTTGCCATGACGCCGAGCAGAGCCGCCCAGGCGAACACGGCGAAGTTGCCGTGAGACACGCGCAACGCCCTGCCGCGATCCCCGTGCAGCCATTGCCGCCAGCCGATCATGCTGGTGGCGATAAAAAAGAACTGTAAAGTGACGTCGGCATAGAGCCGGGACTCACGGAAAACGAACGCAAAGGCCAGACAGCCGACGATTCCGACCCACCATGTGTGAATGTTGTTTCGTCCTGCGAGAAAAATGGAAGCGGTGATCATGCCGTTGGCAAAAATTTCAACCGCTGAAATCATGCTGATGTCTTTTCGAAATCGGAGGTGTACTGAAGGATTTTGCCTTCCGTAGTGATTTCCTCGACGGCAACGGACTGCCCGTCGAACAGCGGCCGAAGCAATCCCGCTGCTGCTTCGGAAAACGCCATGTCATTACGCCCAAGACGCAACACAAGACTGCCATCCGCATTCTGGTGCAGGCCGAACTGGCGCAGCGGTAAGGATTGCAGTGCATGGGTCACATCGATGTTATTGATCCATGCCCCGTCCCCGTTCCGAAAACGAACCGGCTCGCGCCCGCACAACCCGGACAATACCGGCTCGCCGTCGTGCCGGGAGAGCGCGGCGAAGTCCCCGCTACGGTAACGCAGCAGCGGCAGGCAGAAATTGAAACCGCCGGTGAGAGCAATTTCCCCTCGTTCGCCTTCCGCGACCGGTTGCCCCTGTGTGTTCAGGATTTCAATGTAGAGCCGGTTTTGCAATAAAACGTGCCCACCAGCAGCGGCATCGAAAATGCCAATCGGCCCTGCCTCGTTCATCGAATAAAAATCCAGCACCGGGCAGGCGAAACGTTCTTCCAGAAGCTGCCGCAACCCCGGCAACAAGGTCATGCCGACGGAGAAGATCGCACGCGGGCGGACGGCAAGCGGCAGGGTCAGCAATTCGGCGAAGGAGATCGGGTCTCCTGCGATGATTTCGGGCTGAAGCGCGTCCAGATAACGCACACGATCATCCGGGTCGCGCCAGTCATCCGGGTGCAGGTTGATTTTTGCGAGGCCGGACTCTTCCATGAGGGGCGTCACCGAGACATAGGTAAAGCATTTTTTCTGCATGCCCAGAAGCACAACGCCAACTTCGCCCCGACCATGGCGCAGTTCGATGCCGAAGCGGCGCAGCGCGCGCTTGTGGAAGGCGAGATAGCGTCCGGCCACGAGTGGATGAGAAGCGATCAGCAACGGATGACCGGTGGTGCCCGTGGTGCGGAAATTGATCAGACGATCGATGGGAACGGAATCAGGCACGAACTGGGCGATGTCGGTAGCCAGGTCGGCGCGTGTGGTAGTGGGAATGTCGGCAAAGTGACCCGGGGGCGAACCAAGCCGTCGAAAGTGCGGGACATCCTCAAATACTCGCTTCACGTAATCTTTCAGCCATGACGGATGGTTCTCCGGCGGCCAACCTACCGAAGCCTCGCCCACTTCCCGTTCGAAACCGCGCAACGCCTCAATTTCCGGGGCCAGCAGGCGATTGCCGCTCTGGTTGCGATAGCGCGGGGCAGCGGGATGCTCCCGCAGAAAGTTCAGCATCTTCTGGCCCTCCGGGGATAGGGTAGGGCAATATTCGCGGTCAAGGCTCTGGTCGATCATGGGTTACTCGCGGGTCCATTTGTCTGCCGATGCTTCCGCCTGCTTGCGCACCAGTTCCTCACGGATTGCGCGCGCCCGCGCTTCGGCTACCCGGCTCGCTTCCAGCAAGCGGCGGCGTTCGTTGATGCTGAGGGCGGACAGGCGATCCGTCGCTTGCGTGACGGTTTCCCCGGCGGGGCGATAGCCGAGGCGTGCCAGGACAAGGCGTGCTAATTCCTCCCGCCGCTCCGAGTCATCAACATATTTCTTTGCCGTCGAGGCTTGGGCAAGTTCCTGCACGACCTCATCGAGCAGACGCACACAATCCGCCTGGGGCAAGCGGGCTGCCACAAACCAGTCATCTGCCAGAAGCCAGACGACAATCATCGTCAACATCAGGCGATTGCGGTCGGCACCCCCCTTTTTTGCCTGGAAGCGTTCCAGAACAGTCAGGGGAGCTCGCTCTCCGAGACGGGAGAGCAGGTCGTTGACGACTGCCGCCACGAATACCTCACCATTTTGGCCGATCCTGGGTTCACCGAGGAAATCGGATGGAATGTCGGCAAGTCGCCGCAGGAGGATTTCGAGATGGGGGCCGGACTGGTCCATGGTTCAGGTAGCAAATTTGGAAAAAACTTGGGTGGAGGGACAGTCTTCGCAAGTTGCGTCGGGCATTTCCAGACGCCGACGGGCGAAGTAGGCAGGCAATTTTGTGAAATCCTGAATGCACTTGATGCTCTCGACGGGCACGCCATAGGCGCTGGTCGTGAAATTGCAGGGCGAAATACGACCGGTTTCGTCGATGAACAAGAAACTTTCTCCGGCAGCGCAGTTCGCGACGGCAAGGCGTTCTCGGTTGGCTGTTGCCGAAATTCTGGCAAGGTAGTCGGCGCTTCCGCACAGTCTAACCCCTTTCTGAGCCAGCCGTACTCGAAGCGCTGGCAAGAGCTTGACCAACGCCAAGGCATCCTCAGACCGCAGGCTGTGGGCCGGAAAAAATTCCGGGCGGTCGCGACCGCCGAGGGCGTTGAAAGTGATTTCGTCAAATCCCCAAGCAGCCAGTTCGGAACACAGATCGGGGAAATCGGGGAGGTTGTCGCGCATCAACACAACATTGGCCCGCAGTTTGAGGGGGTTCTGATCTTCCCTGCGGGCGGCCAGGTCCATTACCGCTTCCTTGATCCGCTCCCAGCCGCCGTACCAGCCGCGCATCGTATCGTGGAACTCGGCAAAGCCATCTACGCTCACGGTCAGCTCGGAAAAATTGTCCAGAATTTGCTTCTGCATATTCGGTGAGGCGAGAGAGGTGCCGTTGGTTGTGGCGCTCTGGGCGATGCCCATTTTTCTGACTATCGCCGCCAGGTCGCACAGATGGGGCCACAACAGCGGCTCCCCTCCCAGCCAACTCAGAAGGACGCGATCATTGGTTGTCTGCTGATGGTCGCGGAGAATCCGGCAAAAGTGCAGGACTTGCTCAGCGCAAATCCAGGATCGCTTCCGTGACAGCGAGCGATCCCATTCACAAAAAGGGCAAGTCAGGTTGCAATGCTGGGTGATTCGCCAGACCACAATCATATGTAATGCCTCCGGCTGAAAGCGCGGGCAAACGCAACAAGATCTTCAAGACGGGAAACCGGAAAGATTTCCCAGGACTGTTCCTGCCGTGCGCGCTTCAGCCACGCATAATCCTTGGCATACCAGGATTGCTTGTCCTGCTCCCAGCCGGAAGGAATATTGAGCGCCATGGTGCCACCCGCGCCGGCGGCAGCCATCGCTTGCGCGGAAATCTCCCAGCCGCTGTTGCCGCGCTCGTCTCGCTCGAACATCGTCGTGATGCCGTCATCGGAAATCATCAGAATGTGGACAGGCCGGGCAGGCGGCGAAGCGGCGCAGAATGTTTCTCGAAGCCGGTGGATGGGGAAACAGGTTGCTCCGCCGTAAAACCCGGTCAGGATGCGCAGGATTTCTTGTTCGTCACGGACGAAGCCCCGGGTATGCATCACCTGATATTTTCCGCTCCACAATGTCGCCTGCACCCTGGAACCGGCGCGTAGCGCGGAAAGGGCAATGATGGCACCCGCCAGACTGAGGTAGGAAACGTTGACCTGCGGATTAGGCATCGACCCGGAACTGTCGACATACATGTCGAGGTCCACTGGTTGGCGTTCGACCGCGTAGCCTTGTTCGCGTCCGTATAGACGGCGAACCGTGGTAAGGCCCGGAACGACCTGCGGCGATTGCAGCACCGTTTGCAACACGTCCAGTTCATCGAACGGGTCGCCGATTTCCCAGGGTTCGAGACCTTCCAGTTGAGGTTCCGGCGATTCCGGTGCGAGCCGCGCCGGGAAAGGGATGAGATGGGGCAGCGCACACTCCCGGTAATAACGGACCGCGATTTCATGATCGTCGAGTTGAATTCCTGCCGCACGCAGAATTTCCCCGTATTCGAAAGGCTCACGCGCCTGAGCATCCGCCTGACCGATGATCTGTTGTTCTGGTAACTGCGACTCTTCCTCCGATTCAATCCCGGTAATCGCGGAATCCTCGGACGGATGGATAGCGGCTTCATCCTGTTCGATTTCAATACCGCCCACTGGTTCGCAGCCTTTCGCCGCTCCGGCTGTATCGAGCAGGCGGTCGATCAGCGTTTGCGACTCTCGTGCCGCGTCTTCGGCCAGATATGGCAACATCAAAGCGGCAAAGCGCCCTGCCCCGGTCAGCCAGTCATCGGCGTAAACACGGATCACCCGGGCACCGAGCCAGGCATCCGTTTCCAGGCTCTCATCCACGCTCTTTTTCCGGGCACCGAGACTGCCGGTGTCGAGTTGCCACAGATTTTCATAAATTCGCAGGTAGAGATTCCAGAGCTTGCTGCCGCCTTTCGAATCCCCGGAAGATTGCGCAAGACGCCGGTAGATATCGGCCATGCGCAGCCCGGAACGGCGTTGCAGGCGGTCGTTGATGAGGAGATCGGTATAAAGATTGGCAACCATCGCCGAAAACGATTCGAGTGTCGGCAGGCCGCGGCGGATACGCGCAAGCAGGCGAAAGTGATCGGTAACATTGCCGGGCGCCAGGATGTGGTGGCCGATTTCATGCGCCAGAATCTCGACCGCGTAATCTTCCAGTCCGAGTTCGGCGATGCTTTCGAGATCTATGACGATGCTCTGGTCGTGTAGCCGGATCATCGCGAAACTGCCCGTCAAACCTTCTTTCTTTGCCTTGACCCGGCTCGTGCACAGAAGCGCATCGTGCAGCCGGGTGTATTTGCTCCACACTTCCAATGCCTGCGGCCATGCCTGTTGCCAGCGCTCCACCAGTAGCGCGCTCTGCGTGCGGAGGCGATCTGTCTTGTGGTCACCGTTCTTCATTGCAGCGGGAAAACCCTGATCGCATAGGAATAGGGAGAGGTCACAGCAGCCGTGTGCCCGTTACAGGCCAGCGCCAGCCCTTCTGCGGGAAGATCGAGTTCGATATCGCCGTATACCATTTCAATGCGATTATCCCTGATCCTTGGTAGCGTCTGCGCGGTACCGGGAAACGGTGGCTGTTCATATTCCTCCCGGCTCGCCCGGTGCAGAACGGCCCCCCTGATGTCGGCAATCAAAAGGCTGTAGCGGTCGCCGCTCTTGACCCAAAACCCGTTGGCATTGGCGCGAATCTCCGGCGGCTGGCGGAAAATGCCGCCAAATCCGGAAAAATCTCCGATTCTTTTCCCTTGCGCCTTGTGTTGGGGCGGTACGCCGTCTTCTCCCCATTCAGGCGACCACCACGGATCGGCAGCAAGATGTGCTTGCACCTGCACCCAACTGCTTCCCGGCGCAGCGCCGACGGCGGCAAGTGCGAGCGATTCCGGCAGCGCGGAAGCCACAGCCAGTGCGCCATCGCGGAAATGCGCTGCACCCGCACGCCAGGCGAGCACTTTTCCCAACATCAACAACTGGGAGGCGGTTTCGGCGCCACCGGCAAGCGTCTGCAAGGAACCGAGCCATTCGCCGCCGCGCAGTTCCGGGGCACTTCCCATATACAGCGCCGCGTTGCTCAACGCGCCCAACACTTCGCCAGGCGCCTCGGCAATCTGCCGCGCGCATGCAGGAAACGATTCCAGCCAGGCGCGCTCTACCAAACGGCTGCGTGCCTGCGGCCCGACCAGCCGCTGCGCAACCAGAGACAACGCGACGTCGTAGGCAGCTTCGGCAACCGTAGCCGCCCGTTCGGGAACCGCATCGGCCACTGCGGCCACAACGCCGTCCACGCCGGATTGCAAAAAAGCGGCAAACACCCCGGTATCGAACCCCGGTGTGCGGCGTGCCGCCTCGGCGGCACAAGCGTTGAACCGTGCCCGTTCGGCGGCGAGGATGCGGGCGAAAGCGTCGGAAACCGGCATGATCGGATTAAATTGGAAAAATCTAGCGCGCGCGCAGCCAGTGCAGGTAGTTGGTATAGCGTTGGTGCAAGTATTTCAACTTTTGCAGATCGTCGTACATCGGCCCGTAAAGCTTGCGTCCCTTGCCGAGCGCGCCCACCAGACGTTCGATTTTCGTCAGGCGAGCGCGCGTTTCGCTTTCGCTGACGCCGTCGAGACCGAAGGCGAATTCCGTGGCAAGCTCGCGCACCGGGTCGTTGCGGTCGAGGTCGAGGCGGTTGAATTCATCGCACGACAAGTCGAACAGGTGCCGCAGCCAACTCAGGCGATCCGTACGATAACCCACGTTTTCCGGAATGTTGAAAAACGGAGCATCGAGGTCGGGTTGAAGTTTGTCGTGCAGGACGAACGGCAGAATCTGGCGCAAATCTTCCAGCGTCGCTTCGCGGTTGCCGCGAAAATAGGCAAGCGCCTTGGCAAACACGAGCAGGGTCATCAGATTGCGTACCGAGACCCCGTTTTTCGTCTGACATCCCAGATCTTTCAGCCGGTCCCTGCTGTTATCCGCCGCAGTGACCTGCCCCCAATCGGCGCCGGAAAGCCGAACGGTATCCTTTGTCAGATATTCGAACTGCACGCCAGCAGTTTCAAGAAACTCGAATTGTCCGCAGAAGAACTCCAACCGCCGCCGTACCGCATCGGGAACGGCCACGGCTCGGACTTCCTCGCCGATCCGGTCAACTTCCGTTTCCGTAAAGATAATCTCGCGCGGGGCCACTTCTTCCGGCCGAACGTTTTCTTCTATGCGCAAAAGCAGGTCATCCAGAAAGCGCGGATTGAACGCCAGCGCCTGGACGATGACGTCGATCCGGTCGCGCAACGCTTCGATCACCTGATAGGTGCCGCCGCCTCGGTCATCGTTTGCAGTCAGATACCAGGCGGATTCGGGGCATTCGTGGATGTGGCCGAGCACTTCGGCGTAGTTGTCACCCATCACGGTCAGCAACGCGCTTTGCGTCCGGGTCGGAATACGGTTGTATTCATCGATGATCTTCACCCGCATCGACAGCCAGGGACGCCACGCAATGCGGATCGATTCCATGTCCTGGGCATTGACCAGATCCGCAGGCAGCGGATTGCCCAGAAGATCGGCAATGGTCATCTGGGGGTGCCCATGCTGCATCGCCCGACGCACCTCCCGGGCCGGATAGCCTGCCAGAATGCCCATCAGAATCGCGCTGGCCGTCTTGCCTCGCCCCGGACCGCCGACAAACAGGCATTTCCTGCGCGTGGCAAAGGCCAGAAGCGGGAGCAGAATGTAGCTCGAATAGCTTTGCGCCGACGGCAGCGTCAGAGTCCGCAGGCTGCCGCCAACAACGTAGCTTTGCGCCGGGCCATCGTTATATTCGATATCGTAGTGCGGGCTGATGATGGCGTTGTTGACGATCCAGAAATACGCCTGCCGCAATTTTTCGTCGAGCGGCAGAGCAGTATCTTCCCCCGTCGCTTCCAGTTGAACCGGCCCCCGGTAAATCTCGGCAACGTCGAACTGGCGCGGCTTTATCGTGACGCCGGGATTGGTCGGTGCATGAGAAACACGATTGAAAAGGTTGGAAAATGCCATGAATGAAATATCTCGACAGATGCAGTGGCCGATTTTATAGCGATATTTGGAAAGTTACATCCGGCGACCCGATATTGGAGAGGTTTTGATCTGAGTAGGTACAAATGCAGATTGGGAAACCTCTGCATTACCTGGCATCCCGCGTAATGTAGGGGCAGGCCTTGTGCCTGCCCATGCGGGCATAAGGTAACGGACACAGGGCAACCACAGGAAAGCCTGCAAAACCCCTCCCGTCATTGCGAGGCGTGAAGCGCCGTGGCAATCCAGGCGGCACAATGGATTGCTTCGCTACGCTCGCAATAACGCGAATAGGGTAAGAAATCTGTACAGGATTAAACAAAAACCACTTCAATATATTATTCTGTACGCCTTTATTGAATGAAGGATAAAGCGCAATGGACGAATCAAAACACGCCAATCTGGAATCCGGTTTGGAACAGTTGCTGGAATCTGCTGCGGACTGTTTGAAGGGAGACCTCGTAAGCGTTGCGCTGTTTGGCTCCGCGGCCGAGGATCGTCTGCGGCTGCGTTCGGATGTAAATGTTCTGTTTATTTTGGAACGTTTTTCGCAAACGGCGATGGATGCCTTTCGCGATTCGCTACAGTTTGCAATGGCGAGTCTGAACGTCCGCGTCATGTTTTTACTGCGTTCCGAACTCCCCGTTGCCGCGACGCTGTTTTCCGTGAAATTCAATGATATTCGTGCGCGGCATCGCATACTGTACGGCCCCGATCTGCTATCGGGTCTCGTGATCGACGAGCGTGACCTGCGGCGGCGTTTGCGGGAGGAATTGTTGAATCTGTCCATTCGTTTGCGCGAACGTTACATGGCAGTCAGCCTGCGCGAAGAACAACTGGTCAACGTGATTGCGAATTCGGCAGGGCCGTTGCGCGCCTCGGCAGCCGCGCTGATGCGCCTGAAGGGGCAGGAAGTGTCGAGTCCGCGCGATGCGCTGGAACAACTTGCCAACCAGATGGAAGATGCTGCGTATGTTCAGGCTGTGCGCACAATATCTGTAGCGCGTGAAACGACGTTTTTGCAACCGGGCGTTGCGGGACCTGCATTGCTTCAACTGTCCTTGTTGGCGGAGCACTTATGCAAAACGCTCGATGAGGACGCACAATGAGGATTCCCGGCCCTCTTTTCTTGCTGATTTACACCCTATTCTCGGGATTCGTATGCTATTGGCTGCAAAAGGTCTGCCACGGACGTAAATTGCCCGATTTTTTCGAGGTAAACCATTACCTTTTTTCCCATGATCCCTACAAGATTGCTTTTTTACGCAGAGCCAGGAAAGAAGTCGTGCGGGTGGCAGTCGTATTGCTGGTTGATCGGGGTCTGCTTGAAATTCAGGACGGGAAAGTGAAAAAAGCGGCAGGCGTGGAAGTCGCCCTCGCGCACTATCCCATCGAAAAAGCCATCCTGGCTGACGCGACGACATGGGAGAAGCCTTCTGACATAGAGAACAAATTCGCAACCAGAACTGTACTGAATGAGTACGAAGACGAATTGCGGCAGGAACGTCTGATTGTCGACAGTGATGCCGGAAAACGCAATCTGGCAGCGCTCGTGCTGGCTCTTGTTGTTACGGTGGGTGTTGCGGTCTGGCGTATAGACTATGCTCTTTCGCAAGGCCGTCACAATATTGGTTTTCTGATTATCCTGGCTATTATTGCGACAATAGTTTTGCTGGGAATTTACTTCACTCCCAAAACCCTGACAGCAGAGGGCGAAGCTACGCTGAAATG
The DNA here is from genome assembly GCA_031277415.1 of Azoarcus sp. Lineage (GTDB taxonomy): Bacteria > Pseudomonadota > Gammaproteobacteria > Burkholderiales > Rhodocyclaceae > WRNU01. Next base: position 1,236 of record JAITMK010000142.1, on the reverse strand, counting down.
GCTCAAACAAAAGTTTGCCAGCCTCGAAAAGGAAACGTCCAAAAAATCCACCAGGCAAAACCAGGAAACAGTATTGCTGAGTTCCCTGTTTGGCGTAGGTATCCTCGAATACGATTTCATCAAGGAGATTTACCCGCTCCCGCCTCCATCCCCGTCCTCCAGTTCCGGCAATGATTCATGGATTTCTTCCAGTGGCAGTTATAGCAGCGGAGGTTGCGGCGGCGGCGGTGGCGGTGGTGGTGGTGGTGGCGGATGCGGGAGTGGCTGTGGAGGATGCGGTTGAGCCGGTTTGTTTTGCCCGCCAGCAACCCGGATCGGCTGTACCAGTGTGAGGTACTTATAAAACGCTTGAAGATAATATCCAATGCACATTTTCATTAGCATCATTTCTTTGCTGATTTTCACCATACTTGCAGTATCCATGTGCATCTGTCTGGCAAGAGTTTGCCATCGAAGTAAGTTGCCCCACCTTTTTCAAGTGCCACATCATGTTTTTGCCAGAGATCCCTACATGATTGCCTATTTGCGCGGTGAGGCTGCTGCTTCCATTTTATCTGGTGGAAGATATAACACTGTAAAAATCGCCGTCATGACGCTGGCTGCTCGTGACTTGCTTGAAATCTTTGAAATGCAGCATGAGGCCTTGGTCCGGAGAAGCACTGACATAGCAGTTGACCTTGTGCATTATCCAATCGAAAAAGCCGTGCTGGATAGTACGGCAACATGGGAGGAATTTTCAGCCATAAGCGATAGATCCAAGGTTCAATCCGTATTGAATGTATACGAGGATAAATTGCGACAGGAAAATTTGCTTATCAGCCGTGCTACTTATATACAGCGCTTATTGATGTTTATTCTTACTCTTTTCATTTCGACAGGTGGCTGTCTTATATATCTGCGCAGTCTTCCGCACACTTTCTTCACTTTCTTTCTGCTTAATATAGTCAGTGCTTGTTCGACCATAGCCGCGCTGTTGATTTACTTTACCCGTAGTGGTGCAACAGCAGAGGGCAAAGCTACGCTAACGTGGCTTCATGAACAGTTTGCCGACCTCAAGCAAATGGCAAATGAAATCAAATTCGACAAAAACCGCAAAAATCAAACCGAAGAACAAATCGTGACGGCTCTACGCGAAATGATCAAATCTGATAAGTCCATTAAACAGACACAGGACATAGTATTGCTGAGCGCTTTGTTTTACCCACACATAAAAGAAAGTAATTCAGGGGGCGGAGG
>JAITMK010000110.1 GCA_031277415.1 Azoarcus sp. | reverse complement strand
CCGGTGTTTTGGGCGTCACCGAAAATCAGCTTGAAGACCTGGTCATTGCGGGGCGAGAGGAAGGGTTGGGGCATGCCGAGTTCTCCGGGTTGTTTCATACAGCATATGCTATATGAAACGATAACTCAAGATGCTGTTGTGCTTTTTTGCGCGAAGAGCCCGTAGGTTGGGATGAGCGAAGCGAATCCCAACATCCAACCGACTACAAAAACGTTGGGTTTCGCGAAGCTCAACCCAACCTACACTCAACACATCGGCGGTCATCCAGGGAATGAAGAGAAAAACGTCGAACATGCACGGCCTCGCCAGGAAACCCGCCTGACAACAGATCACTTCACGCATCCCGCCTCCGCCGCTTCCATCGGCAAGCCCGTTTCCGGGTCGAGCCCTTGAGCGCATGCCATTTCCCTGATGCGTTCTTCACTGGGTAGCGGCGGGGGGATTTCCTGGCCTTCATTCGATTGTTGCAGAAGAGATTTCAAGGACGGGAGTTCGGCCTGAGGTAAGTGGAAAATTCTGTCGATTTCCTCGATAGTGACGGGAGATTGGCTGGACGCCGGACCTCCGGGCAGAAAAGACGGGATCAACCTGGACAGGATCAGGTAGAAGCGCCTTTGGCTCTCTTCGTCTTCAAACAGGCTACTTCCACCGGTTGAAGATTCAGTGAAGCCTTCCAGCACATAGGCCATTCCATCCAGGTTTCCGGCCATGTAAGCGGCCTTCAGATATTCCATCACACTGGCAAAATCCTTTTTGGCCTTATCTTTTTCCCCTGCCTTTTGAGCCTGTATTGCGCTGTTCAATTTCTCCAGCGCATCCGAAACTTCGGCATGCCATTGTCCCGCTGCGCATTGGAGCATCTCCTCATACCCCAATTCTTCACTCAGGCTACGCTGTGCCTCCGGACTGCCCAAATCCGCTGCCATGCGATAGTAGCGCAGGGCTTCGTCCTCGCGCTTCAGGTATGCATTCCAATTTTCGGCTCTGACACGTTTCTTGCATTCGTCGTCGCCCTGGGCGCAAGGTGCAATTTGGCTCGGTCTCTTCTGACTCCAGGCTTCATCTTCACCATTCCACAACACTACGCCCATCAGGAAATAGCCATAAGGAATACCACGCTGAACCAGTTTTTCGGCAACGTGGATCAAATACAGGGAAAGGGAGACATCGTCGTCAGAGTGCGCATATCCCAATTCGGTAACAAAATACTGAAGAGATTTCTTGTGCCCCCATGCCCCGGAGATTCGGTAAAGCCGCTCGGCTTTCGGATCGCAGTTACATGAATCAGAACCACTCTTTCTATGGAGAAAATTGGCGTGCTTGTACAGCATGTCCACTTCGGGCTCCAGCTGCATCAAGTAGTTTTTCTCGTGGGTGCAGGTGAAAGGCAATTCCAGCAATTGCCCAGTTGATAGTTTCGGCTCAAAGGCGGGTTCCAGCCCTTTGGCATGCGCAATTTCGGTGATGCGTTCTTCACTGGGCAACGGTGGGGCTTCATCTTTTCCCCAACGCTTGACCCAATCGATCTCACCATCCCACTCGGGGAGTTTGCCGGGAGGCAGGGGGAGGATTTTGTCCAACTCGTCAACAGTAGGCTCCTGGTAGTGGTAATTGGAAAGAATCCTTATGATTTTTATGTATCGCTCGCCGCGCGCCTCGTCCTGTGGCAGGTTGAGATTGGAAATGTTGAACCCTTCCGCCAGACTCATGGCGGCTTCTATTTTTCCCGCCTTGGCAGCCATCTGGAAATATCTGACCGCTTCGGCATAGCGATCCACCAGCACGTCTATCGGTTCAGTCCCAACACCTGACCAGGCAACACTTTGCAGCGTTTCTCCCAAAGCATATGCCGCATCCCCGTGCCCCTGATCCGCCGCGCAATCGACCATCTGTCGAACAATTTCGGCCTGCCTGATAATCTCAGCCTCTTCAGGATTTTTTTCGAGCGCCTCGTCTTTTCTGTTGCTGAATGCTATCTGAGTTTCAAGAAATGCGACTCTTCCGTAGAGTGAGCGTTCAAGATTTTTAAAGAAGTCAAACTGCGCATCTGGATTTCCCATATCCGCAGCCCTGCGTAGATACCACACCGCAGACCCCTGTGTTTCAATCTCTTGGCGCAGCAAGTTTCCCTTCAGGTAATAACCGTAGGGGATGCCGCGCTGGATCAGGTTTTCGGCAATATCGGCCGAGGTCGTACCGACCAGTTCCTTCAGGGAAAGGCTGCCAAGGTGCCGTTGCGCGAAGGAATCGTAGTCGTTGTTCTGATCCTCCAACATCTCGGCCAGTCGTCTGGATGCTTTCCAGTGCCCGGAAGCGGCAGCAAGGCGGTAAAGCCACACGGCCTTCTGGTATTCGGCATGGTTTGGCCTACGACGTTCATCCGCGAAAATATGGCCGGTTTTTCTTGTATCACGCACGTATTTCATCTCAAGCCAATACGCGTGCTGAAAAAGCCGGTCAGCATCCGAATCCAACCGAGGCAGGCTGGTTTTTTCGTGAGTACAGGAAAAAGGGGACGACAATCGCTGAATGATTTCAGAAGAATCTTTCAGTTTGTCGAGTTCTTCCATCATTTGATGGTCTGCCGGAGTTGGCACGGCATAGAGCGCATCGGTTTTATTGAACGCACAACCTTGTATGCCGATTGCTGCACAGAGGAGAACGGGGAAAAATGCTGAATAGACTCGAAAATGCATGATGAATTATTCCGAATTGTATTTGTTACCGAGATCTGTTTAATTCCACAGAACCAATGCCCTCGCCGTCTTCCATTGGCGTATTAGCCCGCGTAGGTTGGGACGAGCGAAGCGAATCCCAACATCCAACCAACTACAAAAACGTTGGGTTTCGCGAAGCTCAACCCAACCTACACTCAACACATCGGCGGTCATCCAGGGAATGAAGAGAAAAACGTCGAACATGCACGGCCTCGTAGGGGCGTTGCGTGCAACGCCCCTACAGCCAGGAAACCCGCCTGACAACAGATCACTTCACGCATCCCGCCTCTGCCGCTTCCATCGGCAGGCCCGTTTCCGGGTCGAGCCCTTGAGCGCATGCCATTTCCCTGATGCGTTCTTCACTGGGTAGCGGTGGGAGGACGGTTTCCGGCTCTTCATTCGATTGTTGCAGGATAGATTCCCAGGACGGGATCTCAGCCAGTGGCATGTGGATGATTCTGTCGATTTCCTCGATAGTAACGGGCGATTGGCTGGACGTCGAACCTTCGGGCAGAAAAGACGGGGCCAGCCTGAACAGGATCAGGAAGAAGCGCCTTTGGCCCTCTTCGCCTTCAAACAGGTTATTTCTATCGGATGGAGATTCGACGAAACCTTCCAGCACTCGGATTATGCCATCCAGATTTCCGGCCATGGAAGCGGCCTTCAGATATCTCTTCACACTGGCAAAATCTCTGTTGGCCTTATCTTTTTCCCCTGCCTTTTGAGCCTGTCTTGCGCTGTTCAATTTCTCCAGCACATCTGAGACTTCCACTGCGCCTCCACTACCCCTCATTTCCATCTCGTCGTAACTTTCTACGGCTTCGGCATCCCCCTGTCCTGCTGCGCATCGGAGCATCTCCTCATTCCCAAATTCTTCACCCAGGTGACGCTGTGCCTCCGGACTGCCCAACTCCGCTGCCTTGCGAAAGTATCGCAGGGCTTCTTCCTGGCGTTTTACGTGTGCATCCCAATTTTCATCTCCGAGACGCCTCTTGCATTCGTCGTCGCCCTGGGCGCAAGGTGCAATTTGGTTCGGCCTCTTCTGGTTCCAGGCTTCACTTTCACCTCTTTCCAATATTCTGCCCATCGCATAGTAACCATAGGGAATGTCGCGCTGAACCAGTTTTTCGGCAACGTGGATCAAATACAGGGAAAGGGGTATATCGCCTATGGAGTGCGCATATCTCAATTCGGTTAAAAAATACTGAAGAGATTTCTTGTGCCCCCACGCCCCGGAGATCCGGTAAAACCGCTCGGCTTTCGGATCGCAGTTACATGGGTCAGAACCACCCTTTTTGTAGAGAAAGTTGGCGTGCCTGTACAGCACGTCCACTTCGGGCTCCAACTGCATCAAGGAGTTTTTCTCGTGGGTGCAGGTGAAAGGTAATTGAAGCAATTGGCCGGTTGATAGTTTCGGCTCAAAGACAGGTTCCAGCCCTTTGGCCTGCGCAATTTCGGCGATGCGTTCTTCACTGAGCAGTGGCGGAGCTTCATCTTTTTCCCAACGCTTGACCCAATCAATCTCACCATTCCACTCGGGAAGTTTGCCGGGGGGCAAGGGGAGGATTTTGTCCAACTCGTCAACAGTAAGCCCCTGTAAGCGGTTATCGAAAAGAATCATCATGATTTTTTCGTATCGTTCGCTGCGCGCTTCGTCCTGTGGCAGGTTGAGGAAATTGTAAGAATTGTAAAAATTTTCCCAATTCTCATCAGACGGGGAAGCTCTGTAGGTTTTAGCCTGCTTTTCAGCATCTTTCAAATTGGATGTGTTGTTGAACCCTTTCGCCAGGATCTCGGCGGCTTCCATTTTTCCCGCCTTGGTAGCCATCTGAAAATACCTGACCGCTTCGGCATAGCGCTTCGCCGACATGTCTGCTTGCTCAGTTCCCAAATCTGACCAGGCAACTCTTTTCAAAGCCTCTCCCAAAGCATATGCCGCATCCCCGTGCCCCTGATCCGCCGCGCAACCGACCATCTGCCGGACAATTTCAGCCTGTTTGATAATCTCAGCCACTTCAGGATCTTTTTCGAGTTCCTCGTCTTTTCTGTTGCTGAATGCTATTTGAGTTTCAAGAAATGCGACTCTTCCGTCGAGTGAGCGTTGAAGACTCTTAAAGAAGGCAAACTGCGCATCTGGTTGCCCCATATCCGCCGCCCTGCGCAGGTACCACAATGCAGACCCCTGTTTGCCATACTCTTCGTCCAGCAAGGTTCCCTTCAGATAATAACCATAGGGGATACCGCGCTGGATCAGGTTTTCGGCAATATCGGCCGGGGTCGTACCGGCCAGTTCTTCCAGTGAAAGGCTGCCAAAGTGCCGTTGTGCGAAAAAAACGTAGCTGTTGTTCCGGTCCACCAGCATCTCGGCCAGTTGTCTGGAAGCCCTCCAGTGCCCGGAAGCGGCAGCAAGACGGTAAAGCCACACGGCCTTCTGGTATTCGGCATGGTTTGGCTCACGACGTCTATCCGCGAAGCCGTAGGCGGCTTTTCCTGTATCGCGCTCGTATTTCATCTCAAGCCAATGCGCATGCTGAAAAAGCCGGTCAGCATCCGAATCCAACCGAGGCAGGCTGGTTTTTTCGTGAGTACAGGAAAAAGGGGACAACAATCGCTGAATGATTTCAGAAGAATCCTCCAGTTCATCGAGTTCTTCCATCATTTGATGGTCTGCCGGAGTTGGCACGGCGTAGAGCGCATCGGTTTTGTTGAACGCACAACCTTGTATGCCGATTGCTGCACAGAGGAGAACGGGGAAAAATGCTGAATAGACTCGAAAATGCATGATGAATTATTCCGAATTGTATTTGTTACTGATCGTTATTTTATCCTATTACTCACCATCTCCCATTGGCGTATTAGTGCACTCATCTTTCAATAACCACCGTTCGATTTTTCCGTTATTGAAAACGGGAATCTCCGGACAGTACACGGTTTTACCGTCATTGGTCATTGTTTTATTCCATCTCACTTCTTCAGTGCGAAGGAGTTTGAGTTTTTCGGGGGGCGGTTGATCACTTTGCCATATATGAATCCGGGTATGGCTGAGGATGTAGTCATCTATGCATGACCAACCTTCCCTGGACATGAAACGAAAGACGTCGCCCTCCTGATATACCGCACCCGGATATTCGATTCTGCCGTTCTGGTAACTGGGCGTGATATAGCAGCTTGTCAGTTTGCCGTTGATCATTTCCGCCTGATAATAACTTTCTGCCGAATCCACCTTCACCGGATTCTTTCCCTGCCACGCATAGATGTTAACGCCATGCGAGCAGCAACCCGATCTCCAGTCCACCACGATGGTCTTGTGAACAGGGTCGAACACGGTGGATTCGCCTCCTTCGATGCCTTCTTCCAGATCAACCATTTTCTGGGTATCCGGATCATAAAGCCAGTAGGAGTAAGGGATGTTCGTCGCAACGAATAGCCCCTGCCTCAGATCAGGGTAGCCATCAAAATTGATATCCACGGTCTCCGGCAAAAACATGCCGCAAGGCCCCTCCTCCGATGAGGAAGGCAGTGTTTGCACGAGCCGATCCTCCTGGTACAGGCGAATCTCCGATACCAATGGTGCATTCGAACAATCGTCACTATCGTCATGCTCGCCCGGATCCTCACTCGCCACTATTCGAATTTCGTAGGGGAAAGGGCGGATACCGCTATTGTTTTCGGTTCGCGTGATGTTTTCGGTCAGCGTAATTGCCTGGCTTTCCCTGCCGTCCGGCGACGACCATGTGCCTTTCCAGCCGCCGTTTTGCGGCATCAGATTCCATTGACCAATGACAACTTTTCCGCCCTGTTTGCCATATGTGGTTTCCGTCAGCGCAATCCTGCCCTTTTCCTGCCTGCCTCTCAGGCTAACCCTACTTTCACAAGGCGCCTCACAGTAGCTCCCGGTAACGCGGCTCCCGATTGCTTCCAGAAACACCTGAACCTGTTTACCTGCGATAGCGCCATTGAATGATTTGGACCAGAATGTAAGCTCGACACCATCCTCTTCTTCCGCCAAAGATTGTGCGGAAAAAAACAAGAAGCCAAGAAAAATGGCGCACATGGTCTGGCGTACAAGAAGCCTTCGCGGTGCTTTCATAAAGGGTTGCCTTGAAAAATATGAGCACTCATTGGGAAAATCTTTAATTTGAAACCTTACGCTATTCGATCACTACTTTGCGGATACGCTTGCCATCCGTCACATAGAGGTTTCCCGCTTTATCTATCGCAATGCCGGAAGGGTCATTGAACTTCGCTGTGCTTCCCTTGCCATCGGCAAAACCGCTCTCGCGATTTCCGGCAAGGGTGCTGACCTCTCCTTCTATCGTTACTTTGCGGATACGGTCGCCATCCGTCACATAGAGGTGGCCTGATTTGTCTATTGCGATGCCGTGGGGTTTAAAAAACTGCGCAGCGCTTTGGCTACCGTCTTCATAGCCGTATTCCATGCTGCCGGCAAAGGTGCTGACCACCCCTTCCTTTGTTATCTTGCGAATACGGCTATTGTAGGTATCCGCCACATAGAGGTTGCCCGCTGCGTCGATTGCAATGCCGGAAGGCCGGCTAAACCGTGCAGATTTTCCGGTACCGTTGGCAAAACCTTCCTTGCGCCCGGCAAGGGTGCTGACCTCTCCTTTCGGCGTGATCTTGCGAATACGGTTATTGGAGGTATCCGCCACATAGAGGTTGTCCGCCTCATCTATCGCGAGACCGTGCGGCTCTTTGAACTGTGCGGCACTTCCGAATCCGTCGGAGAAACCCTGCGTGCCGCTACCCGCAAAGGTACTGACTTCTCCATCCGTCGAGACCTTGTGGATGCGGGCTTTCCCTCTATCCACCACATAGAGGTTGCCCGCCTTGTCTATTGCGATGCCGGTCAGGCTGCTGAACCCGGCCGCCTTGTCGTCACCAAAGGTACTGACCTCTCCATCCATTGTGATCTTGCGGATGCGAGACCCATCCGTCACGAAGAGGTTGCCCACTTTATCTATCGCAGCGCTGCGAGTGTAAGCAAACTGTGCCTCGCTACCCGATCCGTCGGCAGGACCTTTCTTGTCGCTACCCGCAAGGGTACTGACAGTAACCGTTGGCGTGGCGCTGACGCTCGATGCGTCGTTTTCCGCAAGAACGTTAAACGCAATCCTGCGGATACGGGTATTGGCCGTTACGTAAAGGTTACCCTTTTTATCTATCGTGATGCCCCGAGGGTGACTGAACCGCGCGGTGCTGCCCGGCCCGTCGGCAAAACCGCTCTCGCGATTTCCGGCAAGGGTACTGACCTCTCCTTTCGGTGTAACCTTGCGGATACAGTTGTTGCTGGTATCCGCGACATAGAGGTTGCCCGCCGCGTCGACTGCAATCCCCTCAGCCCGACTGAATTGTGCAGCGCTACCCACGCCGTCGGCAAAACCTGACTCGCCACTACCCGCAAGGGTGCTGACTTCTCCTTCCTTTGTTACCTTGCGGATGCGCGTACTGTCCACCACGTAGAGGTTGCCCGCCGGGTCAATTGCGATGGCTCTCAAGTTAGTAAACCTGGCAGCATTTCCAACACCGTCGACAAAACCGCTCCTTTCGCCCCATTCACTGCTTTCCTCTGTGCCAGCAAGGGATACAAAACGCGCAGAAGTTATTATGTCATTTGCATTGCTCCCCATAACGCTTCTCTCGGGACCAACAAACGTGCTGACTTCTCCTTCCTTTGTGACCTTGAGGATGCTCGTACTGCCCATCACGTAGAGGTTGCTTGCCGCATCTATTACAATGCCATCAAAAAAATAAAACTGTACTTCGCTTCCCTTGCCGTCAGCCAGGGTGCTGACCACACCTTCCTTTGTGATCTTGCGGATGCGGTGATTATCTCCATCACCCACGTAGAGATTACCCGCCTTGTCTACCGCAATGCCTCGAAGGTAACCAAACCTGGCCTCGCTTCCCTTGCCGTCGGTATAACCTCCAATGCTTTTACATTCGCTACCATATTGAATTTCCCCTGGCACACTGCCCGCAAGGGTACTGACCTCTCTTTTTGCCGTAATCTTGCGAATCCTGTTGTCATCCGTCACATAGAGATTGCCTTCAGCGTCTATCGTGATGCCGCCTGGAAAACAAAACTGTGCTCCGCTCCCCTTGCCCTCGGCAAAACCTTTTCCGCCTCCGGCAAAAGTACTGACGGTAACCATTGGTGTAGTGGCTGCATTGCCACCCTCCTCTGTGGTCGCATCCAACGTTGCGGGTCCCGCAAGAAGCGCAACCGCAGGAAAAACGAAGTGATAAGCAGGCTTTTTTTCTTTCAAAGGTTTCATGGATGGTTCCCGTCAATGATGTCGGTAGACTTGTGAATCATTCGATCACGATTTTGCGGGTGCTGTGGGTCTGTCTCTCCACAACATGAAGGTTGTTCGCCGCGTCTATCGCGATGCCGAAGGGTCCGACAAATTTTGCTTCGCCTCTGCCCGCCAGAAGACTCACCTCTCCCGCAGGCGTGACCTTGCGGATGAGATTGTTCCCGGGGTCTGATACATAGAGGTTGCCCGCCTTGTCTATTGCGATGCCGGTAGGACTGGCAAATCCTGCTGCTTTTCCGAAACCGTCCGCAAAACCAGCGCCTCCGCCCGCAAGAGTGGTGACATTGCCTTCTTTTGTGATCTTGCGGATACGCCTGTTTCCGAAATCCGCCACATAGAGGTTGCCCGCTGCGTCTATCGCAATGCCGAAAGGATCTTGAAACCATGCTGCCTTTCCGAGGCCATCGGCAAAACCCCTGTTGCCGCTACCCGCAAAAGTGCTGACCTCTCCCTCAGGCGTGACTTTGCGGATGCGGTGCCTATCTGTGTCCGTCACATAGAGGTTACCCTCCTTATCGATTGCGATACCGCGAGGCCTGACAAACCGCACAGCTTTTCTCTTGTCGTCGGCAAGGGTGCTGACTTCGCCTTCCGGCGTTATTCTGCGAATGCGGTGGTTCCAGCTATCCGCGACATAGAGGTTACCCGCTGCGTCTACCGCAATGCCGACTGGCTCATTGAACTGTGCAGCCTCTCCCTTGCCGTCGGCGGAGCCTTTCTCGCCGCTGCCGGCAAGGGTGCTGACATTGCCTTTCGGGGAAATCTTGCGGATACGGTGGTTGCCGGTATCCGCGACATAGAGGTTGCCTGCCGCGTCGGCTGCAATACCTTCAGGCCATAGATATGCGCCTCCACGGTAAGTGCTCACTGTAGCCCTTGTGACGTTCAGCGCTACCTTACGGATACGATTGTTCCCGAAATCGGCCACATAGAGGTTTCCCGTCGCGTCTATCGCGACACCGGAAGGTGCATTGAACCGCGCAGAGGCTCCCTTGTCGTCGGCATAGCCCGACGTGCCGCTGCCCGCAAGGGTGCTGACATTTCCGCTTGGCGTGATCTTGCGGACACGGTGGTTTCTGCTATCGGCCACATAGAGGTTGTCTGCCTTGTCTGTCGCGATGGCGGAAGGCCGATAAAACCGTGCGGCGCCCCCCGATCCGTCGGCAAAACCTTCTTCGCCGCCTGCAAAGGTGCTGACATTTCCCGTCGGCGTGATTTTGCGGATGCGATTGTTATTGATGTCCGCCACATAGAGGTTGTCCGCACTGTCTATCGCGATGCCGGAAGGCCGATAAAACCGTGCGGCACCTTCCGATCCGTCAGCAAAACCTTTTTCGCCATCGCCTGCAAAGGTGCTGACCACCCCCTCCTGCGTCACCTTGCGAATGCGGTGATTGCTGCTATCCGTCACAAAGAGGTTTCCCGCCTTGTCTATCGCAATGCCGGAAGGATCGTTGAACTGTGCAACGCTTCCGGCACCGTCGGCAAATCCTTTCTCGCCGCTGCCTGCAAGAGTGCTGACGTCTCCATTCTTTGAGATTTTGCGGATGCGGCGATTGCCCAAATCCACCACATAGAGGTTCTCCGCCCCGTCTATCGCGATGTCGATAGGGAATCGAAATTTTGCTGCTTGACTTTCACCGTCGGCAAAACCTTCCTCATGGCTTCCGGCAAGCGTGCTGACATACCCTTCCGGCGTTATCCTTCGAATGCGGTGGTTCCAGGTATCCGCTACATAAATGATGCCCGTTGCATCGATTGCGATATTGGTAGGCTGGTTGAATTGCGCGGCACTACCCATGCCGTCGGCAAAACCTTCTTCAGTTATTACTGTTGCACCGCTTCCTGCAAAGGTGCTGACTTCTCCCGCAGGGGTCACCTTACGAATGCGGTTGTTCCCGTAGTCCGCAACATAGAGGTTGCCCGCAACGTCTATCGCAATGCCGAGAGGCTCATAAAACCGAGCACCGCTTCCAGCGCCGTCGGCAAAACCTTTCACGCCGCCGACAAGGGTGCTGACTTCCCCGTTTGGGGCAATCTTGCGAATGTTTGCTCTGTTTTTGCCATCCGTCACGTAGAGGTTGCCCGCAGCATCTATCGCAATGCCGCGAGGCTTATCGAACTGCGCGGCGCTTCCCTCTCCATCGGCAAAGCCTTCCTTGCCGTTACCGGCAAAGATACTGACCTCTCCTTTGGGTGTAATTTTTCGGATGCAGTTATTGTGAGTATCTGTCACATAGAGGTTATCTGATTTGTCCATTGCGCCCCCGTAGGGCGCTCTGAATTCCACATCGAACTCGATGCTTTCGGCATTGTTATTCTCACCGGCGGCATAGGTGCTGACCATCCCGTCCGGTGTGACCTTGCGAATGCTGTTCTGGCCTTCCTCCACTACATAGAGGTTTCCCGCCTTGTCTATTGCAATGCCACGAGGTCCATGAAATCGCGCATCGTTTCCCTTTCCGTCACCATAGCCCCAATGACTGCCGGCAAGGGTGCTGACCTCTCCTTTCTTTGTTATCTTGCGAATCCTGCCATTCCCACTATCCGCCACATAGAGGTTTCCCGCTTTATCTATCGCAATGCCGGAAGGGTATCTGAACTGCGCCGTGCTTCCGTTTCCGTCGGCAAAACCTGCTTTGCCGCTGCCCGCAAAGGTGCTGACAGTTCCGTCGGGTGCGACCTTGCGGATGCTGTGGTTTCCAAGATCTGCCACATAGAGATTGCCCGCTGCGTCGATTGCGATGTCTAAAGGGCCATTGAACAGCGCAACGCTTCCGATCCCGTTTGCATAACCCCCTTTTCCGCCGCCCGCAAAGGTGCTGACAGTCGCCCCCGAGGCTTTGTCGTCGACCTGCCCGCTACCCCCCGTAGCAGAACACCCGGAAAGAACGCCCGGCACGAGGGCGACGAAAAGGAATTGAAAAAAAGGGACGATTTTGTTTTGATAGGTTTCACGAATGATTCCAGTCAATAACGAGACTAAACGTTTCATGACATTCTCAATGTCCTATTGGATGATGATCTTGTAAATGAGATTGCTTCCGCTATCCGTCACATAGAGGTTGCCGGTCTTGTCTATCACGATGCCAGCAGGCCCACCCAACTGTACGGCGCTGCCCGATTTGCCGGCATAGCTGTCCTTGTCCCCTCCGGCAAGGGTGCTGACTTCTCCCTCATGCGTGATTTTGCGGATGCGACCGTTCCTTCTCTCCGTCACATAGAGGTTGCCCGTTGCGTCTACTGCAATGCCGGAAGGGTCATCAAACCGCGCGTTCTTTCCGAAACCGTCGGCAAACCCCCGCCGGCTATCTGTACGGAGGTTGCCGACGGGGGTGCTGACTTCTGCGTTGGGTGAGACCTTTCTGATGAGACTATCCCCGCTATCCGCCACAAAGAGGTTGCCCGCCGCGTCTACCACGATGCCATGAGGGTGAGAAAACCCTGCCGAACTTCCCTGACCGTCTGCAAAACGCCTCTCACTACCGGCAAAGGTGCTGACCTTTCCCTCTGGCGTGACCTTGCGGATAAGGCCGTTCCCACTATCCGCTACATAGAGGTTACCCGCCGAGTCTATTGCTATGCCGCGAGGAACCCTGAACTGTGCAGATCCTCCAATTCCATCGGCAGAGCCTTCCCTCCAACTGCCGACAAAGGTACTGACCTCTCCTTTGGGTGTAATTTTTCGGATACAGTTGTTGCTGGTATCCGCCACATAGAGGTTGCCCGCTTTGTCTATCGCGATATCACTTGGGTAATTAAACCTCGCAGCAACCCCGATGCCGTCAGCGTATCCCCCGGCGCCGAAATGGTTTTCCCCCCTTCCGGCAACGGAGCTGACCTCTCCCTCTGGTGTGATCTTGCGGATACTGTGGTTGCCGCTATCCGCCACATAGAGGTTACCCGCTGCGTCTATCGCAATGCCTGAAGGACTATCAAACAGCACTTCCCTTCCCCGGCCATCAGCAGAACCCCTGGCATATGCTTTACCTCCGGCAAAGATTTTGACAATCACCATTGGAGCGGAGAGTGCTTCAACGTTTTGCAACACGATCTTGCGAACGAGGTGATTGTCCCGATCCGCCACATAGAGGTTTCCTGCCGCGTCTACTGCAATGCCGTTTGGATGATAAAACTCTGCGACACTTCCATCACCGTCGGCAAAACCCAACTCGCTGCCTGCAAGGGTGCTGACTTCTCCTTTCGGTGTAACCTTGCGAATAAGGTGGTTGCTGGAATCCGAGACATAGAGGTTATTCGCCGCATCCATCGCGATACCACGAGGAAAGGCAAACTGCACAGCGCTGCCCAATCCGTCGACATACCCTTCATCGCCGCTGCCTGCAAGGGTGCTGACCTCTCCTTTCGGTGTGACCCTGCGGATACGGTGGTTCCCGAAATCCGACACATAGAGGTTACCTGCCGCATCTATCGCGATGCCTGAAGGAAAAGCAAACTGCGCGGCACGACCCGATCCGTCGGCATACCCCTTCTTGCCGCCAGCCAGCGTACTGACCACACCTTCCGGTGTAACCTTGCAGATGCGATGATTTCTCCCATCTGTTACATAAAGGTTGCCCGCCTCGTCTATCGCGATGCCGGAAGGGCCATCAAACCGCGCAGAACTTCCCCGCCCGTCAGCAAAACCTTCCTCGCTACCGGCAAGGGTGCTGACCTTTCCGTCCTGTGTAATTTTCCGGATGCAGTCATTGTATGTATCTGTCACATAGAGGTTGCCCGCCTTGTCTATCACGATACCGTTAGGAAAATTGAACCGCGCAACGCTTCCAACGCCGTCAGCAAGACCACCCCCTGAAACGCCTGCGGGGCCGCTTCCGGCAAAGGTGCTGACCTCTCCTTTCGGCGAAATCTTGCGGATGCGGTGATTGAAGGTATCCGCCACATAGAGGTTGCCTGCCTTATCTATTGCGATGCCATAAGGTTTATGAAACTGCGCGGCGCTTCCCTGACCATCGGCATAGCCTTTCAGAGCGTTGCCGGTAAAGGTGCTGACCGTGACCTTCAGAGAGGGGTTCGCATTGTCACGATGCTGCGCAGTTGCATTCATTGTTTTGCTCACTGTAAGAAGACCCAACGCGAGGACAACGGAGAGAAAACGAAAAAATGAGAGATCTCGTTTTGAGTCACCCCGTCCTGAAGGCCGGGGATTCCTCGATACGGTTTTGGGGAGCCTTCGGCTCCCGGTGTTGCTTTGTCTCGCTTGACTCCGCCATAAATGGCGGAAATTGCGCGAGACCCGTGTTCATTGGTGTAATGAACGATTGAACAGGGTGGCGCTGATCTCGCTGCGAAGGCAGGCAGTGCCGATGCGCCGGGTTGTTTCAAGAAATTGCGATGAGGACTCATATCGGGCGGGCGGAATCGTTATTTACCCTTGTCGATCTTGAAACCACCATTGGGGTAATTGCTCTCGTCCGTGATGATCCTGCCGGTGCCAACGGCGTCGATCTCGAACTTCTCGGCCAGTGTGCGCGTCAGATCGAGCGTGGCGAACTTCGTGTTCTTGATCGTCACTTTTCCGGGGCGTGCATTCCTCAGTTCCAGCGTGCCGAATTCACAGTTCTCGATCACGAGGCGGTAGGTCATCAGCCCGTTCACCATCAGACGAGGGATTTTGCAGTTGCGCAGGGTAAAGGTCTGATTGCGCGGAAATTCCCAGAAGAATTTTTCGGTCGTATTGGGGCCTGCGCCTGTCAAATTACAGGGGGCGGCGTCAGTGCAGACGACGCGCTCCATCAGAAACTCGACGGCATAACTGCCGGAACAGGAAAAAAGATATCCAGTCTCAGAATAAATTTCACTGAAGTTGCAGTCCCGCACGATGATGCTTTTTTCTGTGCCGGTGCGCGCAACATAGTATGTGCCTACACTCAAACCTTCCAGCGTGATCGTGTCCTTGATATGGCTCCCTAGCGTCGAGAACAGCCCCTCCACCCGGCATCCGCGCAAGGTGAGGTTATTGAATTTGTTATTCCAGAAAATTTCTTTGGCCAACGTAAACTGCGTATCTTCCAGGATGAAATCCGCTGTGAATTTCTTACCGCTATTCAGTTGCCCAGACTCAAACACGGTCGGTACGTATTGGCAGGACTTCATATGTAGCTTGGTATCGGCTCCCAGGTCGACGTTGTAGAACCTGCAGTTCGTAAGAAGCAGGCCGCCTCCAGACAAAAGATAATTCCGGAAAAAGTCATTTCTTCTATGGGTCGTCGTGTTCGTGAACGTGCAATCGACGAAAGAACCTTCGCCTCGCCCAAAAACAATGTTCCCATTGAGGAACTTGCAACGATGAAAATGGCAGTTTTCCATCCTGCCAAAAGAGAGCGCCACATCCTTGCGACCGGGGCCGAAATCACAGTCCGTAAACGTACAGTTGATGGTTTTTTCCAACCGGATGAACTGGGAAGCCGGAAAATGGCAATTTATGAAGTGATAGTTTTTCCAGATGCCATAGAAATCCTCTCCCGAAAAGTCTGCGCCCTTGATTTCGATCAGCGCAAGGCCTTGCTTTTCGTCGAGCAAAGCAGAATCTGTCAGATAGTCCAGGGCATTGCTTTTCTCTTTGTCGCGCAATTCAGCTTTCTTCAGGTAGCTGTAAACCTTGCCGAACTCCTTGATAGGTTTCTTTTTGGTATCGAACACCGTTGCGGCGACTTTTGAACCCGCCAGACTGGCCAGCAGCGCCGATGCGCCGAGTTTCAGTGCCTTGCGACGACTCATGAGGAAACCTTCAATGCGATATTTTCTATGATGGATTTAAGGGCACAGTATATTTCTTGCAAACTCACTTGGGGAAGTCTGCCACATACCCACTGCAACAGTCTCCTGACAATAAGTTCCGGCCCGTTGTCCGAGCGTCGGTAGCGGATTCGTCATTTCCCCGTAGAAACGATTTCCGCTGGTTCCGGCCAGAGCCTGAGACAAAATATTCCAACGGCAAGTCCCGCCAGCGCATCGATGAAATGATGCTGCCACGTGGTAAATACCGAGAGACCGATCATCAGCGCCCAGGCATGGATTGCGCCACGCACGGTACGCAGCGTCGTAAATGTGGCGAATTTTTGCCAGATGATGAAGAGCACGGCAATGTGCAGCGAAGGCGCCTGGTTATAGGGCAAGTCGTATTTCGTCAGGATATCGAAAAGCACGCCGAGTACTCCTTCGACGGGCGGACGGTCATACGCAAAACGAAATGGCCACAGGAAAAAACAAGCCACGCAGATCACCTGGGCGCTCAACAGTCGCAGGCCGAGGCGGTTTGTCGACGATTTGTTTCGGCAGCAGAGAAATGCAGGACCGTAGAACAGGTTGATCGAGCAATATGGAATGATCGTCCAGGGTAACAGAGGAATGCTCCGCTCCCAGTCGAAGGCCAGACTTCCCACTCCGGAGGCGGCGTCCACCCGGGCGGCATACCGGTTGGCGGGCGCGTAGGTAAGGAAGAAAAACGGCCCGAGAAAGAGAAGCCAAAGCACGCCGCGCCTGAAAGCGTCATGCAGCCAGCGAGTATCTTTGATCGCGCGTATACAGTTTATCAACATCAAATCCGATCTATAAAAAAACGGGGACAGAGGATAGACTGCTTGACATGTGTTTTGCCAGCAAGCAAACACACTGGAGTGTAGACTGGGTATGTGGCAATGAAAATCGGAGACCCTGTTTTCGCAAGAAAGAAACCCCGTTGAACACTCCTTGACGGAATACGCTGGTTTTTCAATCACTTTGGAATACAAAAGAATTTTGCTATGACCGACCGTGAATTGTACGAAGGCGTGTGTGAATGTATTCGCCAGACGTTGAAAAAAGAGTTGCCCGAAATCCGTGAATCGGATCGCTTTATCGCCGATCTTGAAGGGGATTCCCTCGATTTTCTGGATCTGATCTTTCGCCTTGAAGAACGTTTCAGCGTGCGCGTGAACCCGAGAGAGCTTGAACGCCGCACACAGGAAGCGCTGGGCGATATTCCCATGATCGTGGATGAGCGATATACCGAAGCGGCCATAGTGGAACTTAGAAAAGCCTTGCCCGAAGTGCCGGAGGACGAGCTTTTTCCCGGCATGTCCATCAACAAGTTTCCGGGAACCCTGCGGGTGAAAACCTTCATGAATCTCGTGGGGCACATGCTTGAATCGCAGAAAACAATATGAAAAGCGTATTTGTTACCGGCGGCAGCGGAGAACTTGGCGGAGCCATTGTCCGTAAAATGGTGGAATACGGCTGGAAAACGGCCTTTTGTTACAACACGGGCGAGGAACGGGCCAGGAGTCTGGCCGCCGAGACGGGCGCGCTGGCCTTGCAGGCCGATCTTGAGAATGCGGATGCCGTCACCGCAATGGTTGAAACGCTGGAGCGCGATTTCGGCATACCCGACGCCCTGGTGAATAACGCGGGGAAAACCAGCGTCATGCCCTTTGCCCTTCTGGAAACAGAGGATTGGGACGCGGCCATGACCACCAATCTGCGCAGTATGTTTCTGACGACTCACGCTCTTGTCCGGGGCATGATCCGCCGGGGAAGCGGAACCATCGTCAACATGAGTTCCATTGCCGGACAACGTCTTCTGGATGTGCCAGTAACCTATGCCACCAGCAAGAGCGGCGTAGTGGGCTTCACCCTGGGCCTTGCCCGCGAGTTGGCCCGCTATAGCATTCGGGTCAACGCCGTGGCTCCGGGCATGCTGGATGGCGGGGTTTCTGCCAACGTTCCGGAACAGCAAAAAAAAGAATATCTGCGCTACTGCCTGGCCGGGCGACCGGGTCTCTGCGAAGAGGTGGCGGATCTGGTGGAATTCTTGTGCAGCGACCGCGCTTCCTACATCAATGCGCAGTTGATCCATATCGACGGCGGTATTTAACTCAAAAACACCTATACCACCAAGAGGATATCGTCATGCTGAAAGAGCCTCTGAAAATGGCACGGCTCATAAAGACCATCGCATGCAAGGGCATGTTTCATTGCAACGTTCAGGTGCATTACCACTGCAATTTCAAATGCAAAATCTGCGAATTCTGGAAAAAAAGCCATCAGTCCAAGCCATCTTTGAGTGTGGCAGATATACGCCTCATCCTGGAAAAAATACGCCCCCTGGGGCCGCAGTCCATGTGTCTGAGCGGCGGCGAACCACTCATGCATCCAGAGATTCTGGACATTGCCGCCATCACGGCGCGCGAGCATTTCGTCGTTTTGATCTGCAACGGCTGGTTCATTACCCCGGAATTGGCGCGTGAACTGTTCAAAACGGGCATCTACGAGGCCAATATCTCCGTCGACTATGCCAACGCCGCCCAACATGACGCCATGCGCGGCAAGGAAGGCGCCTTCGACAGGGCGATGGCCGCCCTGGAAACGCTGTTTGCCAGCCGATGCCGAAAGGATCAGCGAGTACACATGAATAGTGTGCTCATGGCCGACAACGTGGATCAGATTGAAGAGCTGACCAAGATATGCAAAAAAATCGGAATAACGCACCTCATAACCTTTTACTGCGGCAAACGAGGCACCATGCAGCGCGCTCAGGACACCAAGGAAACCGTTCGCCGTCTGCTGGACATCAAAAAACGCTATCCTGAACTCGTCACCCTTCCCGGCTATATCGAGCGGTTTGCAGAAGCCGGGCAGGACGGCAAAGGGGTAGGAAACTGCTGTACCGGGAAAAATCTTTTTGACATTGATTGCCAGGGCAATATCTCACGCTGCCTCGACTGGCGGGACAAACCTGTAGGCAATATTTTTCATGAAGATACCAATCTGCTCATGCAACGCCTGCACGAGCAGTTCGTTACCATGCCCTGCGCGGACTGCTGGACAAGCTGCCGGGGTAATGTCGAAGCGCTACTTTATGGGAAAAACAGGCTGCGCAACTGGCGCGCCTATTACGAAATAATCAGGGATGTCCCTTTCACTGCCAGAGCACAAGACAAACCATTGCATGCATAGGAAGGACGGCCTTGGAGCTTGGAAAGCACGAATTCAAAAACATCCAGACAGTTCCGGCTCTGATTGATTATGCAGTCAACCGTTATGGAGATCTGCCCGCAGTAAAAAGTAAAGACAAAGACCTTGTTGTGTCCATTTCACGCCGCCAGATTCAACAGGCGTCTTTCTACGTAGCATCCTTGTTCGCGCAAAAAGGGATCTATGGCAAACATATAGCGATTATAGGCAACCCGGGCAGCGACTGGCTGATCCTCTTTCTTGCGGTTGTTTCTTCCGGCAATACCGCTGTGTTGATTGATAAAAATCTGGATGAACAGGATATTGCACAATTGATGCGTCAAGCGGATGTTTCTCATCTTGTTTTGGATTCAAGCCTTTCCTCAAAAGCGCCGCATTTAAAGTCAGTGCTTGATCCTGACAATCCGGGGATGAGTTTCGGCGAAGAGAACGGCGGCGAAATTGACGGGTTTTTTCATCTTCGCCATTACCTGGACGAAGCCCTCAATAAAACCACCTGCAATCCCGACATAGCCATTCATCCCGATCAGGATGCAGTCATTGTTTTCACGTCCGGCGCCACAGGCAACAGTAAAGCAGTGCTGTTGTCACATAAAAATATATGTGACAAGGTTTGTGGCATCCTCCATATAATCCGCGATTTCCCTCCGGGCGAGCATGGTATATCCGTTTTGCCGCCGCATCACATACTGGAAGTCACGGCGGGGTTATTAGCGCCTCTATGTTATGGAGCCACGTTCTGTTTTGGTGGTGGTTTGAAGTATCTCTCTCGTAATATCAAGTTTTTTCAGCCTGTGTTCATGCTTGTTGTTCCAATGGTAGTGGAGGGGTTTTATAAACAAATACTCAATGAAATAAGGAGGAAGGGCAAAGAAAAGCAGATGACCCAAATCATTCGGTTAAGCAATCTGCTACGCTTGCTGAAAATTGATCTGCGTCGCTGGCTGTTCAAGAGCATCCATGATGTCTTTGGCGGAAAAATACGCACCATTTTTTGCGGAGGAGCCTTTTTGGATCCAGAACTGGTGAAGAGGTTCGATGAATGGGGTCTTCCATTGTGTGACGGTTATGGCATTACCGAGTGCACTTCTGCCGTGTCATGCAATTTACCCCATCAACAAAAACTCGGTTCTGTCGGAATGCCGCTTCCGGCTCCGTTTTGCGAGGTTAAAATTGACGATGGCGAGATTCTTGTTCGTGGCTCGATTGTTATGAAAGAGTACTATAATGATAAGGAAGCTACTCAACAGGTTTTTTCCGACGGCTGGTTCAAGACGGGAGATTTGGGTTATATCGATGCTGATGGTTTTTTGTTCATCACGGGTAGAAAGAAAAACCTGATCATACTATCGGACGGCAATAACATATCGCCAGAAGAACTTGAAACTCTTCTGGAAAATTTACCGCTAATAAAGTCGGTATTTGTTTGCGCCAAAGAACATAATAATTTATCCATGATTACAGCCTGCATCCATCCTGATTTTGAGTATGCTCGTGAAAACGGCATAGAGAATTTACAAATGGAACTGGAGAGACAAACGGCACAAATCAATGCTTCGCTTCCTTTTTATAAAAGAATACAAAGAATCGAACTATGTGAAGATGACTTTGAAAAAACGCCTCTTGGCAAAGTAAAAAGACATAAATACAATGTCCCCTCCCTCGCTTCAGAAACTCTCACTCAAAAAGGTTGAACTTATGCTGGAAAGAGTCATTGAAGTTATTCGAGAGCATAAAGAATTGAATGACGCTGAGATCACAGGGGAGAGTCAATTGGTACGTGATCTTGGTTTGGCGTCCTTTGATCTGGTGACAATGCTATGCAAAATAGAAGAAAAATTCGGCATTATTGTTGATGACTTCATGATGCTGCAATGTGTCACGGTCAATGATGTTGCGCGTGTCCTTGTAAAGATCCAATCGAATGTCGGCAGGAGCGATAACACATGCGCTGGCGGCTTGTAGACAAGGCAATTTCATTCACTCCATGGGAGGCCATTGCCATTATCAAGGCAGGTTCCCTGGAGGAATACAGCCTGCTCGAACGATGGGGTGAGAGAGGTCTTGCGCCCGCTTCCCTGCTGCTGGAGAGTTGCGTACAGGCTGCGCGCTGGCTGGTGGAAACCAGTTCATCCTTTTCACTGACCTGCGACTTGCAGGAAGTCGGTTTTTGGCATGCCATGGAAGGGCTGCGGCCCGGTGAACGGTACTGGGTCTTTTTGCGTGTTGTGGAACGGGGCAACGAAAGTCTGACCCTTTCGCTACGCCAAAAGCGCCTCCTGCCCGGACAAGGAGTCCCTGAGCCGGATTTCAGGTGCGACGGTGAAGCGGATGGGATGTTCTCCGTTTCGCTCACGCACCTTGCCGCGCGCTACCTGCCCCGTGACAGGGAATGCCTCTGGCAGGAAATCCGCCATGAGTGATACCCCCTCCCGTTGCCGGAAACGCAAGTCGTGCCCGGCGGCAGAAAAGCTGCGCGCCTGGATCGCTGCCGGTGCTCAAAAACCATTGACCCTGACCGCAGACGATTTTGCAGGCATGAAGCTTTCCCTTACCAACCTGCTTCTTTTCAGCGGCCCGCTTTCGGAACGGCTCGCCTATCGCTGGCGTTCGTTTTGTTCATATATGGGCATGCTCACCCCTTTTTCCGGTTGGAAAATTTTCTGGTACAGACGGGCGGGCGTCTCCATTGGCAAAAACGTGTATATCGCACCCGGCGTCGTTCTCGACCTGCTGCTACCGGAGCTCATCACGCTCGAAGACAACTCGGTGATCGGGTTGGGAGCCATGATAACGAACCATATCTTCACGCCAAACCAGGTAATTGTCGGTCGTTCCGGTGTCGGGCAACGCGGTGTTGTGGGCGCCAGGGCCATCCTCTGTGTGGCGCGTGTCGGCAAGGAAAGCATGCTTGGGGCGAACAGCAGTACGATAAGATCGATACCGGACGGTCATATGGGACTTAACAATCCCCTCATCATACGTCCGCTCAATTCGCTCTATGCAAATAACCAGACGGCTGTCGAGGGGAATCCCGATGATCAGTGCGCATGAATTTTCAAAGTGGACGCGCCTGTTTTATTCCGGCCTGCGAAAACGAATGATTCACTTGAATCTTCAACTGCTTAACCAGTGCAATTTCAAGTGTGATATCTGCGATTTCTGGAAACCGCCATTCAGCAAGATGCCACAAATGAGCCTGGAGCAGATACGGCTCGTGGCCGAAAAGCTTCGCCCCCTCGGGCCGCAGTTCATCTCCATCGGCGGTGGAGAACCGCTGCTGCACAAAGAGCTTTTAGAGATCATCCGGGTTCTGGGGAAAGACAACTTTCCCATCATGATCTGCAACGGCTGGTACATGACACCGGAAAAGGCCCGAATGCTTTTTGAAGCCGGGCTGTACGAAGTCAGCATTTCGGTCGACTACGCCAGTGCGGATAAACACGACGCGCAGCGCAACATGCCGGGCGCGTTCGACCGGGCGTTGAAAGCCCTTGTCATGCTGAAAGAAAACCGTGTCCATCGCTACCAGAGAGTACACATGATTTCCGTCGTCATGGAAGACAACATCGACGACATCGAGCCGCTGGTAAAAATGTCCAAAGATATGGGCATCACCCACCTGCTGACGTTCTACAGCAACTCGCGTGGGCGCAAGGAGATCCGCATCGCATCTGCGGAAATAGCGCGCCGCCTGCTGGACATTCAGCGCCGATACCCCGAATTCGTTTCCCTGCCGGGATACCTCGCCCGCTTCGCCGAGGCAGACGAAGCCGGACACGGCATCGGCCCGTGCTACGCGGGCAAGAACCTTTTCAATATCGACTGCCAGGGAAACGTCGCCCGCTGCATAGACAAGCTGGATGATCCTGCGGGCAACATTTTCACGGACTCCATCGACCAGATCGTCAAGGTGCTGAATGCGCAGTTTCGTTCACAGGATTGTCGGCAATGCTGGACGAGCTGCCGGGGCAGCATCGAGGCCCTACTCTACGGCAAACAGAAAATCGCCAACCTCTCGGCTTACTACCGCATGATAAAACCCGTTCCGCTGACGAAATCTGCGTAGCCATGGCTACTATTCCCTTCCATAGGCAACGCTGGCTGGACATCTACATTTTTCTTAATGTCGCCGGGTACGTCGGCTGGCAAACGTGGCAAATCGTCGCTGAAGACAGGCTGGATTTCATTGAAGGCGTATTCATCCTGCACAACATCATCGTTTGTCTGTGTTTTCTGCTGCGCACCCCGGCCCGTGCCATTCAAACCACCGTGAGCCACCAGGCGATAGCGATCTGTGCCTTTTATTCGGGCGTATTCTTCATTGGCCCACCCGCCACGGAATCACCGATGCTTCTTGAGATTTCCTGGTGGATGCTCTTGATCGGCATGATCATCGGCATTTTCTCGCTCCTGCAACTCGGCAAAAGTTTCGGCGTACTCATTGCCATCCGCGAAGTTCGTACAACGGGGCTGTACGGCCTGGTTCGCCACCCCATGTACCTTTCCGATATTGTGATGCGCCTGGGCTATCTCCTGAGCCATCCCGTCTGGCCGACCATAGCCCTGTTCGTTGCCTCGTCCGCCTGTTATGTCGTCCGCGCCAGACTGGAAGAGCGTTTTCTGGCGGAACAGGACGAAGCATATGTGCAATACATGAAACGGGTACGATATCGTTTTATTCCGGGGGTTTTCTGAATGAAAAAAGCGTTTCTTCTGTTGTTATTGTTTTTCACCGCGTCATCCGAAGCGGAAACCGTAACCATCGGCACAGCCAGCATTGTCTATGAAACGCCGCAAGGCTTCGTGAGGGCAGATGAGCTGTTTCCCGTGCAACTTGACGAACTCGATAAAAAATTCGGCCTGAACACCGTACTCTTTGCCAAGTATGCGCCTGCCGCCTATCCTGCAATACGCAAGGCCGACCCGGAAGCGCTGCCCGACTGGTATGTTCATCTTGCATACGACGAGAAATATTCAAAAATTCCTCTGCTTCGCCCAGGCTTCGTTGCGATGACGGCCCTGGTGGGCAAAGTCATCGGCAGCAAATACGCCTCGGACGACTTCAAGAGAAAGCTGGAAAATGTCTTTTCCCGGGCCATAGGCAGAAACCTGACCATCACAAACCTGACGCAGAAAGGTTTTGTGGAAAAAAAGGGCAATGCCCGCTCCATGCTGGCCACGGGGCACGCCGTCATTGAAGGCAAGTCCGGTTCCCTGGACATGCGCATTGCCACCATGACGACCTTTGTTCTGGATCAGTACAAACTCATCACCATCGTACAGATAGGCCGCATCGGTTCGGACGCGGATCTGCCTGTGTTTACGCGGGAGGCTCTGGACAGGGTTTCACAGATAATTCCTGCTTCGAATTAATTCCAAACAAGAACATGAATAATGCCCGGCCTCGTAGGGCCGTTGCGTGCAACGCCCTCGAAAAACCCCACCGTATGTTGGTAAATGCAAGGGCTTTGCACGCAACGCCCCTACAGAATGCATCATTCCCCTGAAGAGTAGGAGTCCACAAAAATCCGGGCAAACCGGTTCATGTTGTGCACGACCAAACAAAAACCGCTCTAGATTTTCTGTATAGTCGTGCGCATATTCAGCCGGTCAAAAAATGCTAATAAATTAAGTCGCTCAATCGATAACATTATGCCTACAAATAGGAATAAGCCGCCCGTCCGGTTGCAGGTAATGGTTGCAGCACTTCATGATGCGCCCCAGATCGAAGGTGGCGGCATCCATGAATCCGTGGATGAACACGCTGCGCAGGACCGTGCTGCCTACGTCGAAAGCGGCTTTCGGGGAAAAGCGGCCTCCTTCCAGTTCGTGCAGGATGGATTTGATACGGGCGAGTACCTGCCTGTTGTCCGCCACGGAATCGGCAGCCGACCAGAATGAATAGATGCGTTCGCGGATGGCTTCGTGCCCCTCCCTGTCCAGGCCGGGCAAGGTACGGTTGGCGATGACATCCAGAAATGCTTCCTTGCCCAGGAAATCCTTGAGGGAATAAAACCTGTTTTCGTCTATCTGAAAGTAATAGGAAAGCGCGAAACAGCCGGGATGCGAGCAGGGCAAGGGATTGAAATCATCTTCCCCGATATGGCGGCATTTTTGCAGTTTGCGCACCACATCATCGATGGCCAAACGTTGCCTGCTGTCAAAGTTGCCGTGCGCCGCGCCGATGATGGCGACGGGCTGGAACATGAGGCTCAATGCCTTCGAGGCAAAGAAAAAATCCGCGATGGGCGCGATTTCATCTTCATTGATCCCGCGTGCGACGGTGGCGATCAGCGAATAGCGCACCCCCTCGTCTTCCAGCATGCCGACGAGTTCCCGTTTCATATCGGAAAGATCCCGGCCGCGCAGCCTGACCCAGGTCTCGGGTTTGAACCCGTCGAACTGAAGCGAGGCCACCGTGCCCGTGTCGCGGAAAAGCCGCCGCAGATCCGCGTTCGCATGGAGGGCCAGGCCATTGGTAGAGACGGAAACCTGCATCACGTCCTTCTCGTGGCAGATGCGCAGGAATTCCGGAAATTCGGGATGCAGGGTCGGTTCGCCGCCGGAGAGGTTGAGAAGCGGCACGCTTCCTTCATAAGCCATGAGCCGGGTGAGCGCGTGGCGGAATTCAGCCGCGCTCATGCCGAAATCACCGTCTTCGGGTTTCAGGCAGACCGGGCAGCGCAAATTGCAGGCGCTGGTGATCTCCACTACCGGCAGACAGGTGTGCTGGCGGTGTTCCGGGCAGAGACCGCAGGAATCGGGGCAACCCTTGAAATCCTGGTTCCCCAGAGTAAAGGGAATCTGCCCCGGCTTGACGTAGTGCCGGCTCGCTTCATACCAGGCCGGGTCGGAAGAGATGAGGGCCGAAGCCTCTCCATGCTCGGGGCACAGGGTTTCGAGCCACACGGCTCCGTTTCTTTGAAGGATGCGGGCGCTGACCAGGGTACGGCATTGTTCGCAGAAGCCGGTGGTATAGGAGTACAGGCGCTCGCTCATTCGGACTCCACCCAGAAACGCGGGTCTTTTTGGCGGTACAGAAGGTTATAGGAACAAGCGGGAATCATCGCTCCACTCTCGTCGGGAACCAGATCGCCACAGAGCGCCACCCGTGCCAGATCGAAATTGTCTTCGTCCATATGCGCGTGAATGGTCACGGTCTTGACCATCTCATGGAAAAACCCCGGTCGGCGCGCATCTTCTTTTTCGAAACGGGCGATGAACTTTTTGAGCAGCGCCAGTTCTTCCCTGGGGGCGCCCGCAGCCCAGAGGACGTCGATGCTCTCGCGGAAACACCCCTCCAGTTCCGGGGTCTGGCGCATGAGAAAACGCTCTTCCGTGGCTGCCGTGAGCAGCGCCTTGTCCGCCAGACGGGTAAAAGATATGCGGTGTGCCCCGTCCACAATGAAATATCCGGTGGAATAGCAAAGCGGGTGATAAGAGCCGTGTGCAAAAAAATCATCGACGGAAAAGCCTCCCCGCTCGGAGAGTCCCCGTTCGACCTCTTCCAGCGTGCTGTGTCGGCGCGGGGAAAAACGGCTGCCGTAATAGCCGGTGTAGGCCATGTTCTGAATGGTTACGCCGCAGATGAACTTTTTGGGCAAGTACTCGCGGATGAGGTGCGGAATCTCGTCGTCGTTGAGACCGGGTATCCAGACCAGCAGCAGGGCGGTGGGGATGTCCAGCGTCTCCAGCATGGTCAGGGCGTCCAGTTTGCTGCGGACGAGATCCTTGCCGTGGATGCGCAGGCTTTTTTCCGCTTCCAGGGTATCCAGCGAAAGGATGATCTGTACGCCAGAGGCTTTGATTTTTTCGGCGAATGCTTTGTTTCTGCCCAACACCATTCCGTTGGAGTTCACGCCAACCCGGCGAAATGACCGTCTGGTGCAGCGATCCAGTATTTCGAAAAGCTGCGGATGCAGGGTCGGCTCCCCGCCCGTGAGGTCGAGCATGTCGAGGTTCGAACTCTGCGCCTCGATGTGGTCGAGGATGCATTCCAGTTCGTCCAGGGATTTGTTGTAGACCTTGTCCGGTCGGTTGTGAGTGAAACAGATGGGACAGGCCAGATTGCAATTGTTGGTGATGGAAAAGATGGGCAGGCGCAACGAGTTGGCATGATGACGGCAGGGGCCGCAGTCGAAGGGGCAGCCACGACGCACGGGCTTGAGGGTTTTGTTCTGCTGCATGGAGCGCGCCTGGCGGGTGCGTTCCATGAACCAGTCCGTACTCAGACTGACGGGGCTTCGGCGCGTACCGCCCCTGGGACAGATGCGATCCATGAATACGCCTTCGGCCTCGGCGGTGTAGAGGGCATGCTCCACCGCACGACAGTCGGGGCACCAGGCTCTGGTACTGCCCAGGGTCGTGCCTCTGAAGCGTATCTCTGGCAATTCGCCACTGCACATCGGGCTGATGCATGGTTCATTCATTTTGCGTTCCTTCTTGCGCGCTGCTGCCCGCAAAACGGGCATACAGTTGCGGCCGGGCCAGTTTCCAGCCCAGAAGCCCCCACATGAGGAAACTGAGTTGCCTGTAACCCTTGCGCCGCAGGTAATAGGCAATAATGGGCGCATCGTAGCCCACTTCGCAAGTGACCAGAATGTGCTTGTTCCTGGGAATTTCGTCCAGATGCTTGCCTATGCTGAAAAAAGGAAAACTCCTGCTGTTGGGCAACGGTTTCAGCGCATATTCGGTTTTGAGCGTGCGGCGCAGATCGATGATGAAAACGTCCGGCGCGAAAAGCATTTCCGCCGTCAGGCGCGAAGGCCGCACTGCCGTGAGCGTATTGCCTGCCCCGGAAAGAATGTCCCTGAATATATTGATGACATAGCGCAGATCTCTATCCGAAAAATCGTTCGCGAGCGAGATGCGCAAGGTGTTTCGGGCTTCTTCCGGCGAAAGACCCATGGCAGTCAGTACATGTGAAGGGGTGTCTTCCCCGGTATTGCAGGCTGATCCGGCGGCCACGGAAATACCGTAATAATCGAGCTGCCCCATGAGCACGGCGTTGGCTCTGCCGGGAAAGGTGATGCTGAGGGTTCCCGGCTGACATTCGGAAGCGGAAGGCGAATTGATGACGCAATCCGGCGCCAGTTCCCGCAAGGCGGCGGCTAAAGCGTCGCGGCGGCGGCACAATTCGCCCGCTCCGGCGAGTTGCAGGGGCACATCCCCGGCTGCCGCTGCAAACCCGGCGATGTTGTGCAGCCCTTCCGTGCCTGCGCGTCGGCCTTCTTCCTGATGCCCTCCCAGCATGAAAGGGGCAAAAGGAGCGCCTTCCCGCACGTATAGCGCGCCCACGCCCTTGGGGCCGTGAATCTTGTGCGCAGAAAACGAAGCGTAGTCCACCTCCGAATCGAGCAGATCAACGGGAATCTTGCCCAATGCCTGCACCATGTCGCTGAAGAAAAGCGCTCCATGCGCGTGCGCCACGGCGGCCATGGCTTTTACGTCATACAGGGTTCCGGTCTCATTGTTGGCCGCCATACAGACGGCAAGGCCCACATCTTCCCGCCAGGCGCGCTCCAGATCTTCCGGCGCAATGCGGCCCTGCCGGTCCGGCTTCAAGGCAATGAGAGAAAACCCCTGCCGCTCCAGGAGAAACAGGGTTTCAAGCATGGCCGGATGTTCCAGGGGATTATGGAGGATGGCCCGTTTGTCCGGCGGCAGGAGTGGAGCGATGGCACGCAGGCTGTTGTTGGATTCGGTGGCGCAAGAAGTAAAAAGGAGCGTTTCGGGCGGGGCATTGACCACCCTGGACAGACAGGCGCGTGCGTCGGCCAGAATACCCGCTGCCTCATGCGCCATTCTGTATGGCGACGAGGGGTTGGCATAGCAGCGGCCAAGTACTTCGGTCATAGCCTTTTGAGCTTTCTTGCCGACCCGGGTGGTTGCATTATTGTCGCAATAGACGGTGCGTCTGAATCGAAGCATGTTCTAATCTGCCGATACGAATTTATGGTATGAGGCGCATTTGTGCCGATAATAACTTCAAGGTATAGTGCAATGCGGTTTTTCTAATAAAAATCCATCGAAAAAATAAAAAAACGAGTATAGGGAATATATGCGTTTTCTGCTTGTAGATAGCATTTTGGAATGGAACCCGGGTGTCGGCGCAACCGGGGTCAAGAACATCAGCTTGAGCGAAGATTTTTTCGACGATCATTTTCCGCTCAAACCCATTATGCCCGGTGTGCTCATTATCGAGGGCATGGCGCAACTTTCGGGCCTGTTGCTCGAAGAAACCATGAAACAGCAGGACATCAAAGTCAAGGCGTTGATGAGCATGGTGGACAAGGCGAAATTCCGACAACCGGTATACCCCGGCTGCCAGTTGCGCTACGACTGCACAATTTCGCAGATCAACGAACTGGGCGGAAAAGTTTCGGCTTCGGCCTCTGTGGGCGGTATGCCCGTGGCAGAATGTTCGCTGCTCTTCTCGTTCCATGTTTTTGGCAACCCTACGCAAGACAGCATCCGCGAGGGCATTCTCGCAACCTGGTTGACCAATGCAAAACGCTCCTGAGAAACCTCTGTATTACCTGGCACCCACCGTTTGTCATCCTGCGCGAAGTCGCAGGATCCACGCGGCGTCTGGATTCTGCGACTTCACTTCGCTACGCGCAGAATGACAGGAGGGGTTATGCAGACGTTCCCTGAAGTTCGCATCACCGGGTCGGGCATGGTGACCTGTCTGGGCACATCACGGGAGAGCACGCTTTGCGCCATTGAAGCGGGCGGCCGTGTGCGGGGAAATCCCTTTCCCTTTCTGGCGGGCACTCCCTATGACGGCTGTCTTGCCGCACAGGAGCAGGAGCCAAATTTGTGCGCTCTCATACCGGATCGGCGAATGCTCAAATACATGTCCCACCAGGCAGAGTTGGCCGCCGTTGCCGCCCGAGAAGCATTGGAAGAGGCGAACCTGTCCGCACGCGGCATTGCACCCGAACGCATCGGCCTCTACGCCGGAGTAGGACTGGCAGCCCTGGACATCACTGCCAGCACGAAACTGCTGCGCGCTTCTCTGAGCGAAAGCGGTGCTTTCAGCATGGATCGCTTCAGCCGGGAGGGACTGCGCACCATTCATCCGCTTTGGACTTTCCATGTGCTGGCCAACATGCCCGCCTGTATCGTTTCTGTGCTGGAAGGCATCAAAGGCGACCACGGCATTTACACCCCTTGGGAAGACCAAACCGCCTTCGCCCTGATCGAGGCGGCCCATGCGTTGCACGAGGGCTCCATCGACGCAGCGGTAGTTGTAGGCTCCGATACGCCTTCGCACCCTGCGAGCATGGTGGAGATCGTTTCATCCGGTTTCATCGCGCCTGGAGAGATCGCCGCTTCCGGGGCTGCCTGCGTAGTACTGGAACGACCGGACACGTCCGTTCCGGCGCGCCCTTTTTCCCGGCTTTCCAACCTGCGTCTGGCGGTCTCGGCGCAGGAGGATGAGATCCCCGCCGATCCTTTGGCTCCCATCATCGGCCGCACCTTCGCGGCCGCGCCGCTCCTCCTGCTCATCCTGGGGCCTCTTCTGGATTTACCCCGCTGTTTGCACGGCTGCGGCGGGCACAGCTTTTCATTTGAGGCAGCATGATGCGGCGCGTGGTCATTACGGGGTTCGGCGTTGTTTCTCCCATCGGCACAGGAACAGAAGCCTTTTTCGATGCTCTCGGCCAGGGCCGCGACGGCATCGCGCCCATCAGGCGTTTCGACGCTTCCGGCCTGGAGGTGCGTTATGCCGGAGAGGTCAAGGAAACCCCGTCCTTTACCTGTGAACACGAACAGGCTTTGGTGGAACGCGACCCCAAGGTGGGTTTTGCCCTGAGCGCCGCCGCCGAAGCATTGGGCATGGCCGGAATTACAGCTTTTTCTCCGGATGACTGCATTCATATCGGCACCAGCCTCGAAACTTTCTTTTTCAAGGAATTTTCAGCCGAAACGCAGGCGGATCAGGAAACCTTTTTCCGGCGCCTTGTCACCCACCCCTGGCGCCTGCCCCTGGATGCTGCGTTGAAGGCCATCCAACTGCGCTACGGCAGAGCAGGACAGGCTGTGACCAACTGTTCCGCCTGTGCCCTGGGTCTCCAGACCATCGGCCAGGCCTTTCATGCCGTGAGGGCCGGGCGTTACTCCCTGGCCCTGGCCGGAGGCTTTGATTCCATGATCAACCCATTGGGCGTTGGGGGGTTCCAGTTGCTCAACGCGCCCGCCGTGGGCGATCCCGTTCCCGGCAAAGCCTTTTGCCGCCCCTTTGATGCGAACCGCAGCGGCCTCGTGCTGGGTGAAGGTGCGGGTTTTGTCGTGCTGGAAGAACGGGAGAGGGCTCTGGCCCTGGGCAAAACCCTGTACGCTGAAGTGCGCGGCTACGGATCGACGCTGGATGCTTATGCCCTCAGTGCCCCGGACCCGGACGGAGAGGGTGCAGTCCGGGGCATGCAGGCCGCCCTGATCGATGCAAACCTGCCGCCGCAGGCCGTGGATCACATCAATGCCCACGGCACGGGAACCCGGCTCAACGATCCCACGGAAGCGGCTGCCATCCGCCGCGTGTTCGCCGATACCTGGCGAAAAGTGCCGGTTACCGCCATCAAATCCATGATGGGCCATTCGATTGCCGCTGCCGGATCCATAGAAGCCATTGCCTGCATCTACACCCTCCGGCACGGAATCATCCCGCCCAATATCGGCTTCGACACGGTGGGTGTTGGGTGCGAATTGATGCATGTGAGCCACGAGGCCATGCCCTGCGAGGCCGGTTGCATCCTGACCAACTCTTTCGGGTTCGGCGGACAAAACGCCGCCCTGATCCTGACGCGGGGTGAGACATGAACCGGATAGCCATCGTTGCCGGAGCGACGGGCGTGCTGGGCCGGGCGATATGCCATGAATTACATGCTCGTGGCGCGTCCGTGATTTGCGGGTATGCGAACAGACGCCGGGAAGCCGAGGATCTGGCTGCCGAATTGGGCGGCTTTGCCGTGGAATTGCGCTCCGGCATGGATCTGACCGAGACTGTGCGTACCCTGGTCAAACACCACGGCGGGCTGGATATTCTGGTCAACGCAGTCGGCATGAACCGTGAAGGTAACGCCGTGGCGCTCGGCCCCGAGGAATGGCGTTCCGTCATCGAGGTCAATCTGGATTTCGCCTTCAGCCTGACTCAGGCAGCGTTACCGCACATGTTGCTCCGGAATCATGGCCGCATCATTCATCTCTCTTCCATTTCCGGCCGCGCTGGCGGGCGCGGGCAGATCAATTATGCCGTGTCCAAAGCAGCCCTCGACCGCATGGTTCGCGCCTTCGCCCTCGAAACGGGACGCAAAGGCATTACCGTCAACTGTGTGGCTCCCGGCGTTATCGTCTCGGACATGACGGAGCGCGTGCGAGCCGAACATGAGCAGGAATTGCTTTCGCACATTGCCTGCCGCCGCTTCGGCGAACCTGAAGACGTAGCCAGGGCTGTCGCTTTTCTGGCCGAGAAAAGCACAGGTTACATCAATGGCATTGTTTTACCCGTAGACGGAGGCATGTTTTTATGACAGAGGATCTCTACACGCTCATGCGGATTCTGACGCGCCGCCGCTCGTGCCGCTCCTTTTCTCTGGATCCGGTAGATAAGAAGACGCTCCAAATCCTGTCCGATGCCTTTGCGCTTGCTCCACAAGCGGGCGGAGACCGGGATTTGCACTGCCGCTTCATCACGGATCAGAATGTCATACGAAATTTGGCCGATCAGGGACAAGAGGCTTTTGCCGCCCATTGCCAAAGCATTACTTCTTCTTTCATCCAGGAAGAAACTGCGCGCTACGGTGAAAATTTCTTCTGGTTCGGAGAAGCCCCCGTTCTGGCGGTTGTGAGTTGCCGCAATGCGCCCGCTTTTCTGGAAAAATCCGCCGGGCAAAAAGCGCCATTGATCTGGGGAGGTGAACTTTCGGCGGCCATGGCTTCTTTCAGCCTGTTGCTGGCTGCCGAAAGCATCGGACTTGGCGCCTGCTGCCTCACCGGGCCGCTTTCCGTATGGCATGAGATGGAAAATTTGCTGGATATTTCCGGGCGAGATACGCTCGTTCTCTTGATTGCCTTGGGGCACTTTTCGTCATGAGCAAGTTGTTGTCATGAATGCTCACTGTAACGACCCACCCCATAACGAACCAGCAAAAATACTGCGCGAATGGCTGGACGCCGGGGCACAGGGCAAGCTAACCCTGTTCAAGGAGGATTTCGAGGACGACGATTTTTCGCTGTTGCTGTGCAAGCTGGTGTATTCCGGCCCTTTACACGAGCGCCTTTTGCGACGGTGGCGTTCGTTTTGTGTCTGGGTAGGCCGACATACGCCTTTCTCCCGCTGGAAGGAATTCTGGTTTCGCCGGGCCGGAGCGAGCATCGGCAAAAATGTCTTTTTTGCGCCGGATACGGAAATCGACATGCTTTTCCCGCAGCTTGTCACCCTTGAAGATGGCGCCGTGATGGGTCTGGGTTCGATGGTCATGGCCCATATCTATTCCCCGGACAGAATCGTTATCGCCCGCGCCGCAGTCAAGCGATACGGACTGGTGGGAGGGCGCGCCATTCTTGCGATCACGAGCATCGGCGAAGGAAGCGTACTCGGGCTCAACAGCTACACCGTAAAACCGATTCCCGATGGATGCACTGCCATCGGTGTGCCCGCTGTGTGCCAGAAGCAAGGCTGTCAAACAACCGTGTAGCAAGGAACAAACAATAATGTCAAAGCCTGAAGCGCCTGCCCCGGTCATTACTCATTATCCCTACCGGCGCGCTTTTGGATGCTGGATCGATGCATTCAGGATAATGCAGAAGACTCCCGTTCAATGGTTCATCCTTGGGCTTACATCGGGGTATGTTTTAGTGCTGCTTTTTACACTTGTTTTCCTCATTGTTTTCGTCACACTTGCTGATAATCGTCTCTCCATCTTTTCTATTACTCTTTTGTATTTCTGGGCGTTTTCTTTTTTCTTTATCATCTCATGTTCCAGGGTCGGGTTTACATACGCAATCCGTGCGCAAGAGCGTGGTGAAAAGCCAAAACTCTTGCATCTTGTAAAAGGAATCAATTCCAAAGTCATGCTTTATAGTGTCTTGACAGCCGTTTTTCTAGTGATTGCTCTTTATGGAATTATTTTCTTGGCAGCATTAGCATCTGTTTCAATAGGGAATGATATGGGGCCGGGGTATGGCGAAGCAATAAGGGCAGCTTATGCTATAATCTTTTTCCTTTTCCTTGGAGTTCTGGTATTAGTGTTCTCGATAAGCTGGATGGTGCCATTAATAGCAGTGTTTCAGCGCATCAGTTTTTTGAAAGCGCTAAAATATAGCTTTAACGTTTGGCGGAATAATACGTTTGTAATGTTGATATACACGGTGACTCAGATCATCGTTTTGTTCGTAGCCATTCTCTTTTCCCTAACTCCCCTGTTCTTCATAGGCGCATTACTCTTCGGTTGGGCGATACTAAGCGCGGTTATTCTCTACCGCGATATCTTTCATGGTGGAGAAACACCTGCCCTTATCGACGAAGAAACACCGGTCCAGTTTGCTGATGTACGGGAACAAATGCATTCGAAAATAGAAATACTGCTTGGAAACAAGTCTTATACGAAATACCGGTCAAAAACAAAAGATGAAATGCAATATTGATACGATTTTTGTTCGGCTCTGTACTCTGCTCGCCATCGTACTTCGCCGGAAGCTGCGGCGACGCACCCATCGAAATCATCCGCCAGTACATCGAACAGCGACAAACAACACAATTAAGAAACCCCTGCATTACCCGGCATCCCGCGTAATGCACGGGCAGGCCTTGTGCCTGCCCGTGCGGCAATAGGATAACTGAAACAGGGAAACCACAAGGGTTGCCCCTACACCCGGCAATTGGAATGGGGTTTTGCAGAGAATCCTTAACCGCCCCAAGGACGGCTACGCCGTTCGCGCTATCCTTCCCCGGCATGAAGGCCGAGGCGCGCCGCGCACCTGGTCAATTTTCGCCAACAAGCGACGTGGCAAGGTGATCTGGGGTGTGCATTCAGCGTTAGAATGATGCAATTTATCGTCTCCGCAATTCAAAAACAGCCAGGACGCGATCTATTCAGAGACAACATGTCGTCGATCATAGGACACGCCGCTACGGGAGCAGCCGCTTATCTGGCATGCAACCGGCTCGAAAACAAGCGCTCCTGGTGGCTCCTTCCGCCCTTTGTGTTTGTGGCTACCTGCCCGGACTTTGATTACTTCGCAATTTGGCTGCTCGGTTACTCGGCCAATCCGCGGATAAGCCATTCCATCCTGTTTGCAGCGGCCATGGCTCTGATGGTCTGGTGGGGTACTCGTCATTTTGCCAGGCGTACCTCGGCTACCGCTCCGTTCGTTGCGTTCCTTTTGGTCGCCTTGTCGCACCCCCTCCTCGATCTCCTGGTAGGCGCTCATCCCCTACCTCTGTTTTGGCCGCTCCCCAACCCGGATGTGTCGGCACCCGGCATCCTGCCCAGTGCCGGGCGGCTTGCCATAGACAACTACTATCTTTGGCGCAATCTTCTCATTGAGTCGGTTGTACTCTTGCCTGTGCTCGCGTTTCTGGTTGCACTTGCGCGCAAAGTTCCAATTCGCATCATTGCTCGGCGAGCACTCTACGTTGTGCCCATCTGGCTGATTTTTCTTGCCTGGTCACTGGGGTTACGGCGTTGATATGAATGCTATAAAAGACGATTTCAGCCCGCGTAGGTTGGGATGAGCGAAGCGAATCCCAACATCCCCAACCGACCACAAAAACTCAGGCTGCACGAGCTCAACCTTCATCCGTGCAGCCCAACCCCTTACGCTGCTCTTTCTCATCAACCCGTGTTTTTCCGGTTTGCTTCATGATGTGTTCCTGAAGACGTTGCAGCACCGGAAAATCGAAGCGCTTACATGAGTGGATTTCCCAAACATCTCCGGTGAATACGCTTACGGAAAACAGCCCCAGGTTTTCTAACGCGCCAGCGTCAGGATCGGCGTAATCAAGACTAAAACTGGAATACCCTGGAACAAATGGTTTTTTGAACTTGTCTTCGCCAGCCATACTCTCTAAAAACATTCCAGAATTTTTCAGCTTATACCCCTCATGCTCCAGGACGATGACCAGAACTTGTTTGGCTTGGTCTACTGACAATCCTTCTTGTGCGATAGAACCAATGGATATAGCCGCAGGGTCTTTGGCCGATGCAACGGATGCGACTGCGGCAAAAGCAAGCAGCATCCTATTCATTTTGGCTAACATGGCAGTGAATTGCGTGAATGAATGTGCAACATATCGGGCGACCACAGGTCGCCTGCGCAACAGGAGAGGTTCTGCAGATGTTCCTTGAAGTTCTTTCTTTCCTTATCCAGGCTTTTCATAAAACCCTACTTCTTCAAGTTAGTGTACTTGTCCTTATCATACAGGATGTCAGACAAGCTGCCTTGCTTCGTTTCGAGTTTGCCCTTAAAAACACTGATCTTCTTGCCTTGAGTTACACGGATTCCGATGCTTTTTTCCGTCTCAAATATTTCATAACCTATATCTCCATTGAAGAAAGCCATTTTTCCATTCCCGTCACTGTATTCTATATGAAAAGTATTATCTTCATTCTTTGCATCCAAATCATAACTAAATTCCACTTGGCCATCTTTCGAGAATAGAATATAGTCCAGTCTGTCTTTACGAACAGCATAAACCAGTGCTTTTCTTCCGTCTTCGAGATCGAACGAAAGAAGTTCGTCCACCGCTTCATTGAGTAGTACCCTCACCACTGTTTCTATAGTCTTCCCGGAAACTCTTCTAATGACGGTTTCCTTATAGATTGAAGTACTCTGATCAGTAATTGAAGTCATAATCTCTACAGGCACGTTATTTTCCAGGACGAATTGTGAAACCTGGTGCCAACAGCAACCTGATTTAGTCATGACCGAGATTGTTTTTTCTTTGTGATCATAATCAAACATTCCACAATAATCTTGCGCCAAGCGGGTAAAATTTTCATTGAATTCGAAGACATCTTTTCCCTTGCCTAGAAAAATCGAAAAAGAAGGGCCACCATAACAACTGTTCCGACCTTCCATAATTGCAAAGTCTTTTATCCCATCAAAATTGAAATCATCGTATATAATATTGCTTTGTTCACCATAAGGAAGTTCCATAATATTGCTTTTAACCTTTCCATCATGCAGATCAAGGGAAATTTGCTCCGCTTTAACAGTTATGAGCACCTTATTATCTGATTTTCTATAAATTATAACTTCACCAGAAGTAAATACTTCGTCTTCGTTTTCGTCTTCAACCGATAGCTTTCCATAATATTGATCAGAAAAGTCATCTACAGTGAAACTCTTGGAATAAAATGGGGCGTCCTCCTTTTCAGCGCATTCATTTTTCTCTGACTGCGCAATCGCATCACTACAATCTTGCGCCAATGCAGGCATTGCGCCGAAAAGAAAAACATTCGCAACAATTAAAGCTGACTTAAGCATGATAATTTCTCCACAATTTTTTGAATGGCCCCTGCCTGAAAGCCAGGGCGATTGCACCTGTTTATCATAGTGGTAGCATTCCCAACACACGCATACGTTCATCATCATCCCAGCCCGCTCTCTTTCGGCGCAGACGTACGCTTTTCTTCGGATGCGTCGTATCGAGCTTGAGCATATTAAGGATGATCTTGCGGATGATCGAGAGGTTCTCGGGGGCGTTGTCGCGGCTGACCACGCAAGCGTCCTCGCGCATCATGACGTCCAGGCGCCAATGCAGATCGTTTTCGATTGCCCAGTGCTGGCGCACT
>JAITMK010000005.1 GCA_031277415.1 Azoarcus sp. | reverse complement strand
GATGGCCTGCGCGTGATGGTGATCGACGATGTGATGACCACAGGCGCTTCACTCGATGCGCTCGCCCGTTGCCTCAAGGCAGCCGGGGCGGTGGCGGTACATAATTTTGTCCTTGCGCGTGCCGGATAATCGGATCGCTTCGGGTAGAATGCGCTCTTTTCAGCGCGGCCCTCTGTTACATGGAACTTTTAGCTCAGTTTGTCGATATCGTCTTGCATCTTGATAAACACCTGGCTGATTGGATCAGCCACTATGGCATGTGGGTTTACGCCATATTGTTTGCTATCGTTTTTGCGGAGACGGGTTTTGTGGTGACGCCGTTCCTGCCGGGAGATTCCCTGTTGTTCGTGGCAGGAGGGCTGGCAACATTGGGCACGACGGAGGCCGGAGGTGGCATGCATATCGGCTGGCTGCTGGCAACATTATCTGTAGCGGCGATATTGGGTAACACCTTGAATTACCAGATAGGCCGTTTCTTCGGGCCGAAAGTGTTCCAGTGGGAAGGGTCCCGCTTTTTCAACAAAAAGGCGCTTTTGAAAACGCAAGCCTTTTATGAACGACATGGCGGCAAGACACTGGTCATTTCCCGGTTTCTGCCGATTTTTCGCACGTTCGCGCCGTTCGTGGCAGGCATTGGCGCAATGAATTATCCCCGTTTTATCATGTTCAATCTGGTGGGGGGGTTGAGTTGGTGTTTTTCGCTCACGCTGGCAGGGTACTGGTTCGGCAGGCTGCCGTGGGTACGCCAGAATCTTTCCCTGATGATTGTGGGGATCGTTCTCGTTTCCTTGTTGCCGCTGGTGATTGTCTGGTTGATGCGGGATAAGGCAGGGGAAGAAAAAAAGGCATAAACAAATGCTGCGCTCCGTTCCTGAGTATTAAATTTTCAATTCACTGGGTGCGACTGAAATGTTTTTCAAAATTCTGATGATGACGGTGTTTATTGCCGTTACGATATATATCGGTTTTTATGCCCGTAAGAGCGCGCGGGATGTTGATGGTTTTGTACTCGGCGGGCGCAAGGTCGGGCCGTGGCTTTCCGCATTTGCTTATGGCACGACGTATTTTTCGGCGGTGGTCTTCGTCGGTTATGCCGGACAGTTTGGCTGGAAATACGGCATGGCGGTGATCTGGATCGGGCTGGGCAATGCGTTCATCGGCAGCTTGTTGGCCTGGTATGTGCTCGGGGCACGAACGCGGGCGATGACGCATCACCTGCGAGCGCAAACCATGCCGGAATTCTTCGGCGCGCGTTTTTCAAGCCCGGCTCTGCGCATTGCCGCCGCCGCCATCATTTTCATCTTTTTGATTCCCTATACGGCCAGCGTCTATAACGGTCTGTCGAGGCTCTTCGACATGGCGTTCGGTGTGCCTTACGAGTGGTGCGTGATCGTCATGGCGGTGCTGACCTGTGTTTATGTGGTCATGGGCGGCTACATGGCGACGGCGATCAACGATGTGGTGCAGGGTTGCGTCATGTTGTTCGGCATCGTTGCCGTGATCGTTGCTGTCCTGGCGAATTACGGCGGCTTCATGCA
Source organism: Azoarcus sp. (assembly GCA_031277415.1). GTDB lineage: Bacteria > Pseudomonadota > Gammaproteobacteria > Burkholderiales > Rhodocyclaceae > WRNU01. Next base: position 3,871 of record JAITMK010000005.1, on the reverse strand, counting down.
GGCGATGCTGACACTTTCGCAGGTGCCGAGCGATCCGGGCATGCCAGCGATGCAGGGCGCTTACGTTTCGATTTTCGGGACGGACTTGTTGAGTCTCGCAGGCGTGTTCGTGCTGACTTCGCTGGGTGCCTGGGGGATGCCGCAGATGGTGCAGAAGTTCTATGCCATCAAAAGCAGCGATGCGATCAAGCGCGGCGCGATCATTTCGACCCTGTTTGCGTTGGTGATTGCGGGGGGGTGTTATTTCCTGGGCGGGTTTGGCCGCCTGGCCGCCTGGCCGCCTAACAGCCTGGCCGTCAATAACATCGAATATACAGTTGCCGGCTTGCCCGTCTACGATTCGGTGATTCCGGCGATGCTCAAAGATATGCCGGATCTGCTCATGGGCCTGTTGGTGGTGCTGGTGTTGAGCGCGTCGATGTCGACCCTGAGCGCCTTGGTACTGACATCGAGTTCCACGCTGACGCTGGATTTTCTCAAGGGCAAATACATCCGGGAGATGAATGTCAAGGGCCAGATCGTCTCGATCCGGCTGCTCATCGTGGTTTTCGTGTTTATTTCGACGGTGATCGCGCTCATCCAGTACAACTCGCCGTCGACATTCATTGCGCAGCTCATGGCGATCAGTTGGGGAGCGCTTGCAGGTTCGTTTCTCGCGCCTTTCCTGTACGGCCTTTACTGGCAGCGCACGACCACGGCGAGCGTGTGGGCGTGTTTCGTTTTTGCAATCGGGTTGGTGTGCGGAAACACGTTACTGGGTTACGTGATCTCGCCCATCAACGCGGGCGCCCTGGCAATGCTCGCGGGACTGGTGATCGTGCCCCTGGTCAGTTGGCTCACGCCACACCTGGATGCCGAACGAACAAGTGCGCTCTTCAAAGAGTCGTACCTGAACCTGCACGATACGAAGATCGACGCGGATTAGGGGGTAGCCTCATTTTGACATTTCGTTCCTGTCATTTTGCGATGATGCGCAGAGTGACAGGAACGGGTCAGTGATAGGTTACTTGCACAATAAAAGGCCGTTCATATAAGGAAACTCTGCATTACCCTATTACCCACCACCTGTCATCCTGCTTGATACCGCAGGATCCATGCAACGTCTGGATTCTGCGACTTCGCTTCGCGGTGCGCTGCAATGACAGAAGGGGTTTTGCAGGGGTTCCATAAAGGCCGTTCATATAGCTCATATAGAAAATATGATGATTAAACTTGTACGCAGGCTCATAGGTTTGTGCGCAATTTGCTTTGCCTTGACAGCCAATGCAGAATCTTCTGAAGCGCTCAAACACGCGGCGGAACAGGGTGATGCGGATGCGCAATATCGGCTCGGAATGATGTACGCCGAAGGCTTTGAGCATGATGATCCGTGGGATGGATTCGATAAAGCGTGGACGTGGCTCGAATTGGCAGTAGAACAAGAACATGAGCAGGCACTAAGTGCTCTCGTACCGATATACGCCGAAGGCCGGACCGGTCCTCTGAGTGGCTCGTATGTGAGATGGCGCAAATTGGCGGAGAAACCCGGGAATACCGTCGCGCAAACCTACCTTGGAATGATACACGCCGATGGTCAGGGCCTTGCTCGGGATGAAAGGGAAGCGGTGAATATGCGTGAATTGGTGATGAGAAACTCTAGTAATAAGGCTAAGCACACCTGCCTTGGATCGATGTACGCCGAAGGCCGGGAGGCCCTTCTGGCTGGCGCATATATCGAGAGATGGCACAAATTGGCGGAGGAACCCGGGAATACCGTCGCAAAAACCTGCCTTGGATTGGTAGAGGTCGATGCCCGTATCCTTATTCGGGATGAAAAGGAAGCGCTGAAGTGGTTCGAATTGGCGGCGAAAGCTGGAAATGCAGTTGCGCAAGCTTACCTTGGATGGATGTACGCCGTAGGTCGTGGCGTTGAGCGGAATGAAAAAGAAGCGGTGAAATGGTTCGAATTAGCAATGGAACAAGAAAATGAGTGGGCACTGAAGAATCTCGGATTACTGCTCCACGAAGGCTGGGGTGGCGTTCTGGATGGCACAGATATGGAGAAATGGCGCAAATTGGCGGAGAAACCCGAAAATGCCGTCGCTCAAACCTATCTTGGAATGCTATACGCCAAAGGCCGTGGCGTTGTGCGGGATGAGAAGGAAGCGGTGAAGTGGTTTGAATTGGCGGCGAAATCTGGAAATGCGGTTGCGCAGACTTATCTTGGTTTGATGTACGCCGAAGGCCGGGGCGTTGAGCGCAATGATGCAGAAGCGGTGAAATGGTATGAATTGGCGGGGAAAGGCAGCATTATATCATCTGGATATAGCGTTGCAGATACCCACCTTGGAATGATGCGTGCCAAAGGTCGTGGCGTTGAGCGGGATGAAGAATATGCGTCAGATATTTTCAGGTCTGCGGGCGTAACGGTACATCCGATTGAGATGAGTATGATTTCTTCTCAAAAATCCGAGATAGCCCGATCCATCTATGCGCTGATGCTTGGCGAAGGCCGGGCCTTTGATGACAATACAATTTCTATATTGTTGGCCGAGATATTTCGCGCTTCAGGGAAGTACAGGTTTGTGGCTGCACATGCGGGCAGAATTTCAGTTTCACCAGGCATCGCAACAGACAAGGCGGGCAACCGCTATGTGGCGAACACCTTCAATCACAATATCCGCAAGGTAACGCCGGAGGGAATGGTCACTACCCTCGCCGGAAGCGACACAACTGATTCTCCTGACAACACGCCGCAGGCTGGCTACGCCGACGGAAACGCTGCCCGGTTTCATCTGCCTCGCGGCATCGCAATAGACAAGGCGGGCAACCTTTATGTGGCGGACGGGAAAAACCGCATCCGCAAGATAACGCCTGCGGGTAAGGTCACAACCCTTGTTAACAATACGCAAAGCAATGCAGATATTCCCGAAACAAAAACTGAAGACCTTCCTTTGACTCGTGACAATTTTGATCTTCTCACCAGTATCGTGGTCGATGCAAAAAGCAATCTCTTTGTGACCGATAGCAACAATCACCGCATTCTGAAGATCACCCCCAAGGGCAAAGTCAGCACCTTTGCCGGGAGTGAAAGGGGCTTTGCCGACGGCGTCGGGGGCGCCGCAAAATTTGATTCCCCTCACGGCATCACGATAGACGCCGGAGGCAATCTCTACGTGGCGGACAGTTGGAATCATCGCATCCGAAAGATTACGCCCAGGGGCAAAGTCAGCACCCTTATAGGAAGCGACCATTATGGATTGACCGACGGCACCGGAGCGGACGCCCGATTGTATCTCCCCGGCGCAATGACGATAGATGAGGAAGGAAATCTTTATGTGGTCGAAAAAGTGAATGACACCATCCGAAAAATCACCCCCGCCCTGGAAGTCACTACGCTATTGCCTGCGTCTCCGGAGAAACGGTGAAAGTGGGGTCGAACAAGGGGAAGAAGTGATCGAGGCCGAATCAACATTGAAAGTATGGCTTCGCGAAACGGCACATATCGGGGTTCGCCTCAGGGCGGTTGAACCTATATATCATACATGTTTTATTCCCACGCACTTTCCCATTCCGTCATTCCCGCGTGCTCCCCGCTCAGGATCACTGCGGGGACAAGCTTTGGCGGGAATCCAGTGTCTTTTGTAATCCACTCAATACGGGCCTTTTTGCCTCATGCTTTGAGGATGTAGGTTGGGTTGAGCTTGCGAAACCCAACGTTTTTGTGATCGGTTGGATGTTGGGATTCGCTTCGCTCATCCCAACCTACGCGGGCCTTTGCTTTCAGCTACTTCTTTTGCTGCCAACATTGGGAGGGATATGGACGTGCTGTTCGCTCTCCTTGCGCTTTCGATTCGGCCAATCGCAGCCGAAAAAATCACAGTAACTGAGG
>JAITMK010000160.1 GCA_031277415.1 Azoarcus sp. | reverse complement strand
CTGGCCAGGCGCTTGCCGGGGCTGTTGCCGCCACTCAGCGAAGACGAGGCGCTGGAAAGCGCAGCGATATTCTCCATTGTCGGCGGCTTCGACACCAAACGCTGGCGTGTGCGGCCCTTCCGTTCGCCGCATCACTCTGCTTCGGCTGCGGCGCTGATCGGCGGCGGAAGCATCCCGATGCCGGGTGAAATTTCTCTTGCGCATCACGGCGTTCTCTTCCTGGACGAATTTCCCGAATTTGATCGCCGGGTGCTCGAATCCATGCGCGAACCTCTGGAGGCCGGAGTGGTTTGCGTGTCGCGCGCCCGGCAAAGAGCCGAATTTCCGGCGCGTTTCCAACTCGTGGCGGCAATGAATCCCTGCCCCTGCGGCTACATCGGTCATCCGGCGCGAGCATGTACCTGTACTGCCGCCCAGATTTCCGGCTACCACGCAAAACTCTCCGGCCCGATGCTCGACCGTATCGACCTCACCATCGAAGTGCCGCCCGTTTCTTATTCCGACCTGACAGGACTCTCTGCGGGCGAATCGAGCTCCACCGTCCGGAGCAGGGTAATCCGGGCGCGCGAACGCCAGATATCCCGGCAAGGCGTTCCCAACGCCCGGCTCGAAGCAGGACAGGTCGAGGAAGTCTGCGCTCCGGACGCTGCGGGCGCGGCGCTTGCCGAAACGGCGATGCGCCGCCTCAACCTTTCTGCGCGCGCCTACCATCGCGTGCTGCGAGTCGCGCGCACGCTGGCCGACCTGAGCGGCGATGAACGCCCCGGCGCGAAACACATGGCCGAGGCAATTCAATACCGGAGGGGGGCAGGCATCACAAAATAAAAAAACCGATAGCCTGCCTTGGAAACCTTACCTTCACCGCTTGTCATCCTGCGCGAAGTCGCAGGATCCATGCGGCGTCTGGATTCTGCGACTTCGCTTCGCGTTGCGCTGCAATGACTGGAAGGGTTTTGCAGATGCTCCCTTGAGCAGTGCGCCCGATCCTACAACGCTTCCAGCCAATGACAGGCCAGGTCGACCATGCGGCTAGCAAAGCCCCATTCGTTGTCGAACCACGCGAGAAGATTCACCATGCGCGGCCCGCAGGCGCGGATCTGGCTGGCATCGATGATGGCCGAATGCGGATCGTGATTGAAGTCGATCGAAGCATGAGGCACGTCCGACCAGTCGAGGAGGGCGGCATATTCCCCGCGAGTCGCCTCACGCAACAAGTTATTGACGCATGAAGCGCCGACCTCCCTTGAAAACGTGAGCGCCATATCGATGACCGAGACGTTGTGTGTCGGCACCCGGATCGCCTTCGCCACGACCCGGCCTTCCAGTTCGGGCAACAACCGTTCGACGCCGCGCGCCAACCCTGTCGTCACGGGAATGATCGATTGCATCGCCGAGCGGGTGCGGGCCAGATCGTGATGATGGTAGCCGTCGATCAGGGGTTGATCGTTCATTGCCGAATGAAGGGTGGTCAGCAGCACTTGCTCAAGACCGAATTCCCGATGCAGCAGAGCAAGCACCGGGACGACTGCGTTGGTTGTGCATGAAGCGGCAGAAACCAGTCTGGCTTGTGGATCGAGTCCGGTATGCGTTACGCCATACACCACGGTAGCATCGACATCGTGCGAATGTGCGCCGGGATTGGAGAGCAGCAACCGCGGGCAACCGGCGTCGATGAAACCTTGCAGTTGCGCTCGTTCGACATAACGCCCCGAACATTCGACGACGAGATCGATTTCGTGCGCGCGCCAGTCGACTTCTTTGGGCGTCTGCGCATGAGAAACGCGGGCCGGGCGACCATCGAGGAGGAGGATGTTTTCGTCTTCCACAATGCCAACCTGCCCCGGAAACCGGCCATGCGTGGAATCGAAGCGGGTCAGGTGGGCAATGCTGGCAAGGGAGGCAGGTTCGTTGATTGCTACGATGCAAAGATAATCGGCCAGTCCGGCTTCATGAATCGCGCGCACGAAACAACGCCCGATGCGGCCGTAGCCGTTCACCGCAAGTCGAAAAGGAGCAGCGTGATTCGGTGGAAGCAAGATCGTTTCTTTTGGGTCGTCGAGGAAAACATATTCTATGAGTTTTTCGCCGGTTTTTCGGTGTAATAAGCGATGATGATCGCTACCAGACCGGTGACGCTGAGGCGCCGCATACCGATGCGGCAGGCGATCTTCATGTGATGGAAAACACGCAAGTCACGCAATTTCTTACTGTCTAATGATGTTACCAGTGATACTATTAAAACATGAACACAGCCGCTAAGACCTTTGAATCGATGCGCACGAATCCGAATGACTGGCGGATCGAAAACCTTCAGACTGTCGCTGGGCGGCATGGGGTCACATGGCGGCAATAAGGGACAAGCCATTGCGTTTTCGTATGGGCTGACGGTCGAACACTTCCCGTTCCTGTGCGCATTCCAGTGAAGGCGTTTTATGTCAAGCAATTCGTCAAAATGATTTTGGAGGTATGAGAAATGGAAAATATTGCTGACTACCCCTTTGAAATTCGCCCTTTTTCTAAAGAGGAAGGCGGCGGCTTCTTGATAAGTTACCCGGATTTCAACGTGTGTGTTTCGGATGGTGAGACCATCGAAGAGGCTATCGAGAACGGTCACGCCGCGTTGAAGGAAACCATTGCCGCGCTTGAAAATGCGGGTCACCCTGTTCCCGCCCCGAACAGCGGCGGGGTTGCATCCGGTAAATTCGTTGCCCGTGTTCCCAAAACGCTTCACGCCGCCCTTGCCGCACGCGCAAAATCTGAGGGCGTGTCCCTCAACACGCTGGTACTCACCTTCATTGCCGCAGGGATGGGCAAAAGCCTGAGTGCCTCGTAACTTGGTCATCATTCCGCAATCCCCGCGTGTTTCCCCCTCGTCATTGCGAGGTGCGGGGTGCCGTGACAATCTCACAATGAATTATAAGGGCGTTGCACGCAACACCCCTACCGACATCCCGGATACGCCTTCGCGGGGATGGTTGAAACGGTATTCAATCAAAACCTTGATAGCTCAGCGCGTCCCTAAACAACCGGAGAAGAAGGAGAGGGTGCAACAGGAGCAGGGGGCACAGGGGACTCAGGAGCGGGGCGCGCAGGGGCAGGACGCGGACGACCACCGCCTTCCGGTCGCTTGAACCCGCGTGGAGGCGGCGCGAAAGGCTCGATTTCATACGACTTGCCATGCGCCTCGCAATCGGTAATCACTTTCTCGGCGCGTTCTTTATAGTCACCGAGCTTGTCCCTGTCAGTTTCCTCTTTTTCTCCGATCACACCCTGGTTTGGATCAAGCGGGATACTGCGCGAATACACCAGGGAACGGGCGTTGTAAAAATCCTGCTCTGCTGCCTTGGGGTCGCCTCCTCCCCAGCGATGGAGCGTCTTGCCTTCCTTCCAATAAACGACGACTTCCTTTTTCCCCGGAATCCTTGTCCTTCCTCTTTGGGTGCGAGGGAATTCATAACCCACGGCGCAAAGATGATTTTTCACCTTGAAACTGTCGTCGTTCCTGCCGATTATCAAATTCTTGATCTCAGTTTCGATCAGGCTGAAAACAGCTTCCTGTTCGAAGTCGAAATGCCTGACGGGATAGGGCTGGCTGAAAATGAGAGCAGAGAAATCTTCCTGTTCCGCCTGTACCACCTCTGCCTCTTCCGCATCCATCACTTCTTCCACCTCTTCCGGCCCCGCCTGTTTATCGGGCGCGGAACGGTCTTTCAACCCCCCATGCCACAGGAAAGAAATCAGGAACAGCAACGCGAAAATCGAAAGCAGTCTCATCCAGTCCTCATCCGGCCGTTTTCCGGCCACGCGGCCAACCAGACCGACACGGCACTTACCGGCTCAATGGGTAATTCTAGCCACGGATGACAGAAAATCAAATGATGACCGGAGAGTCTGATGCAGACCATCGATCAATATCCCGAATCTCCTGTAGCAGTTGTGTCTTTGATCATCTACCCTCCTGGGCAGAGCAGGACGACCGGACAACTTGCGTGCTACAAAACCGGGCAGATTGAAAACTGGTGACACCGGTGACACACATGGTTGACACGCTCGAACCGCCTTTTATAATGGCGGACTTCCCAGAGCGGGAATAGCTCAGTTGGTAGAGCGCAACCTTGCCAAGGTTGAGGTCGCGAGTTCGAGACTCGTTTCCCGCTCCAAATCAGTTTTCCAAGGAGTTCCGACGGGTTTCGAGGAGTTCCGACTACAGCCGGCATTTTTTAGTTTCCGTTTAGTCTCCAGGGAACGCTAAGGCTCTAAAATCCAACTGGGTACTTTTGAACGCGCACCAACAGCCTTGGGTTTGCCGAAGGGCGTTGATCTCCATCTACGGGCCGGTTCGACACGGTATTTGGGCTACACGGGGTTTTGCTAAAGGGCACAACGCTCTGGATGGCGTGTAGCATTGGCCGGTTTTGGATTTCACCTGGCAAAGTCCACTATCGGTGCGTCACTGATCTGCTGCACGTTTTCAACCGTGAAATTCGGCTTTTCCCGATAGCCGAATTGAGACGCGATGAGATTGGTCGGGAACACCCGGATGTAGGTATTGAAGTCCTGTATGGCTTCGATGTAACGCTGACGCTCCACGGTGATGCGATTCTCAGTGCCTTCGAGTTGCACCTGCAAATCCTCGAACTGCTTATTGGCCTTCAAATCCGGATACCGTTCCACGACCACCATCAGGCGGGCCAGTGCGCTTTGCAGTTCTCCCTGCGCCGCCTGAAAGCTTTGCAGAGATTGGGCGTCCTCGATATTCACGTTCACACTGGTGGCCTTGGCGCGGGCTTCAATCACCTGGGTCAGGGTTTGCTGTTCGTGAGAGGTGTAACCCTTGACGGCATTGACGAGATTCGGCACCAGGTCGGCTCGGCGCTTGTACACATTGACCACCTGCGACCAGGTGGCTTTCACGGATTCATCCTTCACCTGGATGGTGTTGTACCTGCCGATGACAGTGAAGGCAACGACTCCGCCCAGGATGGCAAGGGCGACCAGAACGATAATCAGAGACTTACGCATGACTTGTTTCCAAAAAGCTTACCAACTTCCCGATGCCCCGCCACCGCCGGAACGCCCCCCACCGCCAGACCAACTCGAACTGCTCGAACGACTGGAACTGCTCGAACGGCTGAAACTGCTCGAACTGTCACGTGATCTACTGGAAAAACCATTAGAACTACCACCCGAAGAGGGCGTCCACTTCGACTCGGGATTAAATGCTATCCAGGTAGCAATAAGTCCAGGTACAGCTGAGAACACCATAAAAAAAGCAGCGGCATCTAAGTCATCTGTACCTAATCCTATCGCTATGGCTACTAAAACAAGCACCCAAGCAATGATCGCGAAAATCAGAAACGGAGAAAAAGCATTGGATTCGGCAATTTTGCTACGCTTCCTGACTCGTGCTGCAACTCCACCAATCAGCACAAGCAACACAATACCGACCCCGAGGATGACATCGCCTGTATCGGATTTGCCGCCGGATATTGCTGCTGCGTCACTGTCAGACGGTAGAACTTCTTCGTTTTCGGAGAACCTTTTCGAGGTCGCCGTCGTGTCGGCAATGCCGACAGCATTATCATCCGTCTGAGACTCTGGAACCGCACCGTCAGTGATGGCAGTGGGGAGCGACAGAGCTTCCTCACCTTCGATCAGTCTTTTCAAGGATGCCGTCGCATCGGTAATTCCGCCTGGAAAATCTCCCGCGCGGAATTTTGGAACCATGTCCCTGTCAATGATGCGCCGTGCCAGTATGTCTGGAATCACACCCTCCAGCCCATACCCGACATGAATGCGCATGGTACGATCCTTCATGGCAACGACCAGCAGTACGCCGTCGTCAACTTTTTTACGCCCTAATCCCCATTGATCAAATACGCGCTGGCTGTATTGAGCAATGTCTTCGGGGCGAGTCGTTGGAATGATCAATACCTGTAACTGACTTCCTTTTTTCTGTTGTAGTTCAAATGCCTGTTCTGACAGGTTATCTATTTGGTCTTTAGAAAGTGTATTCGTGGTGTCTATGACTGGAGATGTCAATTCCGGGATCGAAACCAGCGCAAACGCACTGTTTGTGGCGAAGAGCCAGCAAATGTAAAAAAGAAAGAAACGCTTCATCTCAAGAGTATTCCTCATGGCTTCGGCAACGGCTTGTCGGTGTTGATGACGCAACGAAGGGTCTTACTGAAAACCACCCCCCGCTCCATTTTTCCATCATCGCGGATGTCTACCCTCATCAACTGCGGATGGTAAGGCGGCGGTCAGCCGAAATGTTCAGGAAATGCTCATTATATGCTGAATGATGTTCTGGTAATCGCGAACCGTTTTGGATTGCAAGAGGATCACTTTTTTTCGCCCTTCGAATCCCCGATAAAGCATCGACTGCCCACGGCCACAACGCGTCCGCCTCTTGTCCATTCGGAAAGCGGAGGAATTACAATACATCCGAATCAATGATCAGATGAAAACCGCAGACGGGTCATTGCTGTCAAGATCCATCTGCACAGAATATGCAATGAAGCTCCTTCACACATCCGACTGGCACATTGGCCGAACCCTTTACGGCAGAAAGCGCTATGAGGAGTTCGAAGCTTTTCTGAACTGGCTGGCAGAGACGATTCAGCAGGAAGGAATTGATGCGCTGCTGGTGGCGGGTGATGTTTTTGACACCAGTGCCCCGAGCAATCGTGCCCAGGAGCTTTATTACCGGTTTCTGTGCCGGGTGGCTGCCTCATCCTGTCGGCACGTTATCGTTGTCGCGGGAAACCACGATTCACCGTCCTTTCTCGATGCCCCAAAGGAGTTGCTCAAGGCCCTCGATGTCCATGTGGTCGGAAGCATTACTTCCGATCCTGAAGACGAAGTGCTGGTTCTCCGAAATGAGCAGGGCTCTCCGGAACTCATTGTTTGCGCCGTACCTTACCTTCGCGACAGAGATATCCGCGCAGTGGAAGCGGGTGAGAGCGTCGAAGACAAGGAGCGAAAACTGATCGACGGCGTCCGCACTCATTACGCTGCCGTCACGGCCCTGGCCGGGCAGAAGCGCGAAGAACTCGGGGGCGATATTCCCATCGTCGGAATGGGGCACCTGTTTACCGCCGGCGGACAGACCATCGATGGTGATGGCGTGCGTGAACTCTATGTCGGTTCCCTGGCTCATGTGACAGCGGAGATTTTTCGCTTCGACTATCTGGCGCTTGGGCACCTCCACGTCCCACAGAAAGTGAACAACTCTGAAACCATGCGCTACAGTGGCTCTCCGCTGCCCATGGGGTTCGGAGAGGCAAAACAGCAGAAAAGCGTTTGCCGGGTCGAATTCCACAATACGTCTGCATCCGTGCATCTGATTGACGTGCCGGTGTTTCAAGAACTCGAACGCATCGAGGGAGACTGGGACGGCATCTCAAGCCGCATCCTCGAATTATCGGCAACGGGTTTTCAAGGTTGGGTTGAAGTCATTTACGGAGGCATTGAGGTCATTGGCGATCTGCGAGAGCGCCTGGAGACTGCGATTTCCGGCACCAAAATGGAAATTCTCCGGATAAAGAACAACCACATCACCGAGCGCGTATTGGGACAGATCCATGAAGAGGAAACACTCGACGATCTGAGCGTAAATGATGTGTTTGAACGATGCCTCGCCGTTCATGGCGTACCTGAAGAGCAGCGGCCGGAATTGCTCCGGGCCTACCAGGAAGCGGTCTTGTCCCTCTATGAAGACGACGTACAAGCGCAATAGAGAGGCTGTCGATGAAAATACTCCAGGTACGTTTCAAGAATCTGAATTCGATCGCCGGCGAATGGGAAATAGATTTGACGCACCCGGCATTCACGTCTGACGGCATCTTTGCCATTACCGGCCCCACCGGCGCAGGGAAGACGACTATCCTCGATGCCGTTTGCCTTGCCCTTTACGGACGGACACCCCGTCTCAACAAGGTCACCAAGAGCGGAAATGAAATCATGTCCCGCCAGACAGGCGAATGCTTTGCCGAGGTCACCTTCGAAACCCAGGCGGGGCGTTTCCGCTGCCACTGGAGCCAGCACCGGGCGCGCAAGAAGCCGGATGGCGAACTCCAGGCCCCGAAACACGAAATTGCCAATGCCGATTCAGGCGAAATTTTCGAATCCAGGATCAGAGGTGTGGCCGACCAGATCGAATCGGCAACCGGCATGGATTTTGATCGTTTTACCCGTTCCATGCTGCTGGCTCAGGGCGATTTCGCGGCGTTCCTCCAGGCGGTACCGGATGATCGGGCTCCGATTCTGGAGCAGATAACGGGCACAGAGATCTACAGTCAGATATCCATTCGTGTCCATGAGATCCAGCGTGAAGAGCGGGAAAAACTGAACCTGCTCCTGGCCGAAACAGCAGGAATCGTGATTCTTGAGCCGGAAAAGGAAATAGAGATTGGGCAGGCGCTCAAAGCGAAGCAGAAGGAAGAGACAGATCTTGCCGTCAGGTTCGCAGGCACCGGGCAGGCCATTGCCTGGCTCGTCAGCATCAATGATCTGAAGAAGGAAATCGCCAACCTGAACGATGAGGCGATCAAGTTGCATGGCGATATCGAGGCGTTCAAACCGAACCGTGAAAAGCTCAACCGGGCGCTGAATGCAGCCTCACTGGACGGCGCATATGCAACGCTCGCATCTGCCCGCAAACAGCTGGCGGATGACAGGGAAGCCTTGAAAGCCGGGGAAAAATCTCTTCCCGGACTGGAATCCTCCGCCAGGGAGCAGGCCGAATCACTGAAATCGGCTGAACGGCAAACCGTTCGTGCCAAGGATGAACTGAAAGCGGCCGCGCCCACATTGCAGAAGGTTCGCTTCCTTGATCAGAAACTTGCTGATCAGAAAAAGGCTGCTTCGGAAGGTGATGAAGTTTGCGAGAAGGATGCGGCAAAGATCGATGCAGACAAAAAAACCCGGACCGAGGAACAGGAAAAACGCTCCAAGGCTCATGAGGCTCTGAAACTTGTTGACGGCTATATCAACGAGCATGCACAGGATGAATGGCTGATCGGCGGCCTGGCGGGTGTTGAAGAGCAGTTGAACGGACTGCTCTCCCGGCAGAATGAAATCCTTCAAAAAAAGACTGACCACGACAAGGCCGTAACTGCGTTGGAACAGGCGGCAAAGTCGCTTGACGGCTGTCAGAAGCAATCTGGCATTCGGAAACAGAAGTTGGCTGACGCATCCGCTCAACTTCAGCAGGGCAAGGATGCTCTGAGCCAATTGCTGGGGGATCGCTTGTTGCGGGAATACCGCGCCGAAAAGGAAACCCTGCTGCGTGAAATGGCTTTTCTGGCGAAAATAATCGAGCTTGAAAGTCACCGGACAAAACTGGAAGACGGCAAGCCCTGTCCACTCTGCGGCGCAACCGGACACCCGTTCGCGGAAGGGAATGTCCCCGTCCCCGATGAAACCGAACAGAAGATCGATACACTGACCAGGCTGATTGGCAAAGCCGAGGATCAGGAAGCCGCCATCAAAAAACTCGAAGAAGCTGAAAGCCTGACCCGTAAAAACCTGACGGAGGCTGAAAAGCGGGAGTCGGTAGCGGCCAATGACAAGAAGACTGCCGAAAAAACACTTGCCGAAGTGAGGGATAGCCTGGAAAAACTCTGTGCTGATTTTGCCGAACACAGGCGGGCCGTTTCTGCCAGACTTCTGCCGCTTGGTATTGCGGACATTCCTGAAGCGGGCATTTCATCACTGCTTGAAACCCTCAGAGCGCGGCTGAAGTCATGGCAAACCCAGGTCGGGAAAAAAACGGACATCGAAAAACAGATTGTCGGCATCGACAGCGAGTTGAAGCGCCTCGATGCGGTGATCGAAACCCAAAACACCGCCCTGATCGAAAAACAGAAAAGCCTGGAGATATTGAAAAAGGAACTCGCCAACGGGAGTGATGAACGTAATGCACTGTACGGCGACAAGAATCCCGATGATGAAGAGCGCCGCTTGAACGAGGCGGTTTCCGGTGCCGAAGATGCCGAAAGGCAGGCAAGAAACCGGCACAACGAACTTCAGGAAAAATGGAATGCCGCGAAGGCCCATGTCGAATCCCTGAAGAAACGCATCAGGCAACGAGAGCCGGAACTGGGAAGGCTGGAAAATGAATTCTCCACAGCACTTGCGCCCGTGGGCTTTTCAAACGAAGAACAGTTCCTGGCGGCCATACTGCCCTCTGAATGCAGGGCTGAACTGGCGGTTACGGCCAAGGATCTGGATGAGCGCCAGACAGTCCTGAACACCCGAAAAAAGGATCGGGAAATGCGCCTGGGCACGGAAATGGATCGAAAGGTCACAGACAAATCACTGGAAGATCTCGAACCCCAATTCAAGGAGCAGGAGGAGTCCCTGAAAGAGTTACGGGGAATCATTGCCGGTTTCGAGCACAAGCTCAGCGAAAATACGGCTGCAAAAAAACGGATAAAGGAGAAGCAGGCGGCTATCGATGCCCGGAAAAAAGAGTGCCGCAGGTGGGAAAATCTGCACGAATTGATCGGATCGGCAGACGGTAAGAAATTCCGCAATTTTGCCCAGGGACTGACTTTCGATATGATGATCGGTCACGCCAACCGGCAACTACAAAAAATGACGGATCGCTATTTGCTGATCCGTGATAACGCCCAGCCTCTGGAACTCAACGTAGCCGACAACTACCAGGCCGGGGAAATCCGGAGCACGAAGAATCTCTCCGGTGGCGAGAGTTTCATCGTCAGCCTGTCCCTGGCTCTGGGTTTGTCCCATATGGCCAGCAAGAACGTCCGGGTGGATTCGCTGTTCCTGGATGAAGGTTTCGGCACCCTGGACGAAGAAGCCCTCGACACCGCTTTGGAAACCCTCTCAGGCTTGCAGCAGGACGGCAAGCTGATCGGCGTCATTTCACACGTCCCTGCCTTGAAGGAGCGGATTGGCACGCAGATCCAGGTAACGCCCCAAACCGGAGGCAGAAGCCGGATATCTGGTCCTGGGTGCGGTGGGACAGGTGCTACGTGTTCTGGAAGTGGGGTATAGCGGTTTAGTCATCAAATTAGCAAGGGGTCACTTCATCCCAGATTTCCCATTTGCCCCACCATCAAATGGGAACCAATTGCGCAACCTATTGATTTGAAATGACTTCAGGGTCAAACTTCGAGGGTGAGTGCGATCTTTGCCAAGGGGGCA
>JAITMK010000069.1 GCA_031277415.1 Azoarcus sp. | reverse complement strand
GCCATGCCGTGTTCGGCTACGGGGTGATCATCAGCGCCGAGGGCGGCGGCAACGATGCCAAGGTACAAGTCAACTTCGGTGATGCGGGCGTCAAATGGTTATTGTTGTCGGTGGCGAAGGTGTAAGGGGCTTGAGCGCGGCAACCGCGCAAAAGCCACGTTCATAACCCGACCGGGATGAAGGACTCCCGGAGAAACAGCACTGAAAGCTGTTCAGTAAGCAATGTCGTAGAGGGCGTTGACAATCATGCCGGTTCCGATTGCGAGCAGCAGGATATCTGTGCCCACGCGCACGTAGCGGTGATTACGGGGCGGTGGCGCCAGACCATAAAGGTGCGGCGATGAAACATCGTGATAGACGACCGTGCGCGGCACTGCTCGTCCCATTTGCCAGGAACGCCCGTGGTGCCGGTGAGAGGCATACCGGGAACGCGGCAGGGGTTGCATATGACGGTAGGTATGACGAGGCGCTGCGCGAGTATGACGAGATGGAGGCGCTGCGCGAGTATGACGAGGCGGAGGCGCTGCGCGAGTATGACGAGATGGAGGCGCTGCGCGAGTCTGACGAGGTGGAGACGCGTAATGCTGCCTGGACGGCTGCGCGCTCTGCCGATGTGACTGGCGGTAGCCATGGCTATTGCCGGGAGGGCCAGCCAGAACCGATGCGCTGGAGAAAAGACCGATAACCAGCATGGCCGACAATGAAGCGATGCGATATTTCATGATACATCTCCTATTTTTACGTACTGCGCGAATCTTCCGCGATATGCGGGTTTCAGATGCGCGGCAATAATAGCACTGCTGTCGGTCGGAATTTTGTCATGATGTAGCTGCAATGTAAGCGTTTGTAGATGCGCGCCAGACTATTTGGTATGGTTGAGACTATGAACCGGAATGCCGCATCCGAACGCCGTTGCCGCCCCGCCACGAGCGAAGCTTTTTTCTCGCCTGTGCCTCGCGGCCTGGAAGAATTGCTTGCAGAGGAGTTGCGCGCATTCGGCGCGAATGAATTGCGGCCTGTGCCGGGTGGCGTCGAATGGCATGGCGATTGGCTCACATGCTGGCGTATCAACCTCGAAAGCCGCCTTGCCACCCGTGTGCTGTGGCGCGTGGGGAGTGGCCGCTACCGTGGCGAGAGCGACATTTACAGGCTGGCTCACAGCCTGACCTGGGCGAAGTGGTTTACGCCGGATGAAACCATCCGGGTCTTCGTAACGGCACGTCAGTCTCCGTTGAAGAGCCTGGAATTCATCACTTTGCGGATCAAGGATGCCGTGTGCGATCATTTCCGTGCCGTGTGTGGCAGCCGTCCCAGTGTCGACACCGCGCACCCGATGGTGCGCATCCACACATTTCTGGATCGCAACGCGGTGACGCTCTACCTCGATACATCGGGGGAGCCGCTCTACAAGCGCGGTTTCAAACCGGGCACGGTTGAAGCGCCGCTCAAGGAAAATCTCGCCGCCGGTATTTTGCGGCTGTCCGGCTGGCAACCGGATGAACCGTTGGCTGATCCCATGTGCGGTAGCGGAACGTTTCTCATTGAAGCGGCAAGAATTGCGCTCGGCATTGCGCCCGGGTTGGGGCGGCAGTTTGCATTCGAGCATCTGCGCGGTTTCGATGCTTCGGCATGGGCAGACATTCGCAAGGCAGCCGAAGCAAGGCGTCAACCTGCGCGCACCCTGCACATACATGGTTCGGACATTGCGGGCAGCCAGTTGCGGCGCGCCCGGGAAAACCTTGCCGCCGCCGGGCTGGAATCTTGCGTGAGCCTCACAAAAGCCGATTTGCTGGAGTATTCACCGCCTGCGGCAAGCGGGGTCATGGTGACGAATCCGCCCTACGGTGTGCGCATGGGCGAGGCAGAGGAACTTGAAGCCTTTTATTCCCGTCTGGGTGATGCGCTCAAGCAACGATGGCCGGGCTGGCGTTGTTATCTGCTTTCCGCCGACATGAACCTGCCCCGTGCCATTGGCCTCAAGACCGGCCGCCGCACGCCGCTGTTCAACGGTGCGCTGGAATGCCGCCTGTTTGAATACAAGATGGTTGCCGGCAGCCTGCGCGTGCCGCGCCAGTAGGCGTATGGATATGCGCTGATTTATTGCGCGTTTCCCTGTTCAACCCAAACGGGTGTGAGCGGCGGGAGGGTTGTTCGGGAATAAACCGGCGTTCCCCTATACCATGTCAAGTCCACGAAGATTGTCAGTGAGCGCGGCGGGGTCGCTGTGCTTGCTGTTGATCTTGATTTGCAGGCGCAGGTCATTGTGCGAATCCGCATTGCGCAGGGCGTCTTCGTAAGTAATCAGTTCGGCCTCATACAAATCGAACAGTGACTGGTCGAAGGTTTGCATGTTTTCTTCACGCGAGCGTTTGATGGCATCCCGTATTTCCGGAATATTGCCCTTGAAGATCAAGTCGGAGATGAGCGGAGAGTTGAGCATGATCTCGACCGCAGGAACCCGGCCCTTGCTGTTCTTGATGGGGAGCAACCGTTGAGAAATCATGGCCCGGATATTGAGCGAGAGATCCATCAACAACTGTGGCCGACGCTGTTCAGGGAAGAAGTTGACGATGCGGTCGATGGCCTGATTGGTGTTGTTGGCATGCAGTGTCGCCAGGGCCAGGTGGCCGGTTTCGGCAAAGGCAATGGCGTAGTCCATCGTTTCGCTGTCGCGGATTTCTCCCATGAGGATAACGTCCGGCGCCTGCCGTAGCGTGTTTTTCAACCCCACTGCCCAGGAATCGGTGTCGATGCCGACTTCGCGTTGTTCGATGATGCAGTTCTTGTGATCGTGGATGTATTCGATCGGATCTTCGATGGTAATGATATGGCCGTGGGTGTTTGCGTTGCGGTAATCGACCATCGCTGCCAGCGAGGTGGTTTTGCCGGTTCCCGTTCCGCCGACGAAAATCACCAGCCCGCGCTTGGACAAGGCAATGTCTTTTAGAACCGGAGGCAGGCGCAGTTCCTCCAAGGTGGGAATTTTGCTTGAAATCGTCCGCAGCACGAGTCCGACCCGTCCTTGCTGTACGAAAGCGTTGGCACGGAAGCGCCCGATACCGACGGGAGAAATGGCGAAATTGCATTCCTTGGAAGCTTCAAATTCGGCAGCCTGACGATCATTCATGACCGCCCTGGTCAATTCCGCCGTGTGCACCGGAGACAAAGGCTGATTCGATTGCGGCATGATGCGGCCATCGATCTTGATCGCCGGAGGAAAACCGGCGGTAATGATGAGGTCGGAGCCGTTCTTTTGCAGCATCAGGCGCAGCAGGTCGTGCATGAATTTAAGGGCTTGATCTCGTTGCATATTTCCCCCGAGTACTGCTACTGGTTTTTAGCCGCCGTATCCCGTCTTCTGAAAAGCGCCTGTCGGGTTTTGAAGGCTTCCCCGCTTTTTAGACGTGGAAACTGTCCTTGTTTTGCGCATGTGATCGGGCTTCGACGGTGGTGATGATGTTGCGCCGCACGAGATCGGCGAGGCTTTGATCGAGCGTCTGCATTCCGTGGTTTTGCCCGGTCTGGATCGAGGAATACATCTGAGCCACCTTGTTTTCGCGGATCAGATTACGAATCGCCGGAGTTCCAATCATGATCTCGTGCGCTGCAACCCGTCCCGATTCATCCCTGGTCTTGATAAGGGCCTGCGAAATGACCGCGCGCAGGGATTCCGAGAGCATCGAACGTACCATTTCCTTTTCCGCTGCCGGGAATACGTCGACGATACGGTCGATGGTCTTGGATGCTGAGGAAGTATGCAGGGTGCCGAATACCAGATGCCCGGTTTCCGCCGCCGTCAGCGCCAGACGAATGGTTTCAAGGTCGCGCAGTTCGCCCACCAGGATCACATCCGGGTCTTCGCGCAAGGCGGAGCGCAAGGCATTGTTGAACGAGTGCGTGTCGCGGAACACCTCGCGCTGGTTGATCAGGCAACGCTTTGGCGTGTGGACGAATTCGATCGGGTCTTCGACGGTGAGGATGTGCTCGTAAGAGTTTTCATTGATGTGGTCGACCATCGCCGCCAGAGTCGTTGATTTACCCGAACCCGTCGGGCCGGTGACGAGGACGATGCCTCGCGCCTGATCGATGATGCTCTGGAAAATCTTTGGGCAGTTGAGCGCCTCCAGCGACAATATTTTGGACGGAATCGTTCTGAACGCTGCCGCTGCGCCGCGATCCTGGTTGAACGCATTGACCCGGAAGCGTGCAAGATTGGGAATGGAAAAAGCAAAATCGCACTCCAGGGCTTCTTCGTACTGCTTGCGTTGGCGGTCGTTCATGATGTCATAGATCAGCGCGTGCACTTCCCTGTGTTCCAGGGGGGGAAGGTTGATTTTGCGCACATCTCCATTGACGCGAATCATGGGCGGCAAACCGGCGGAAAGATGCAGGTCGGAAGCCTGGTTCTTGACGGAAAAGGCGAGCAGTTCGGTAATATCCATGTTTTACGGGAGGTAGGAATGTATGGTTGGAAGAAGATGCTGGCGCGGGCATCGGGAATGCGACGGTTATACTACTGCCATCTCATTTGATGAAAAGCCAAAAATTCAGCGATATGACCCCGATAGCTGCTGCTCTTTGCGCCGTGCGTGCGCGAATCGCCGCCGCAGCCTGTTCCGTTGGGCGTGATCCGGCTTCGATTCGCTTGTTGGCGGTGAGCAAAACCTTTCCGGCTTCGGATATACGCGCCGCGTTCGAGGCCGGGCAATGTGCCTTCGGTGAAAACTATGCGGGCGAGATGGCCGAAAAAGCCGCTTCACTGGCCGGATTGGGGTTGGAATGGCATTTTATTGGCCCCTTGCAGAGCAACAAGACCCGGATAGTGGCCGAATGTTGCGATTGGGTGCATAGTATCGACCGCCTGAAAATTGCCGAGCGCCTGTCCGTGCAGCGTGATGCCGATCACCTTCCGTTGCAGGTCTGCCTGCAAGTCAACGTCAGCGGCGAAGCAAGCAAGAGCGGTGTGGCGCCCGATGAGGTTGTGCCGCTGGGCCGCGCCGTTGCCGCTTTGCCGCAGTTGTGCCTGCGGGGGTTGATGTGCATCCCGGAACCGAGCGAAGATCAATCCCTGTTGCGGCGCCGTTTTGCGCTGTTGCGCCAATTGTATGAACAATTGCGAACTGAGGGGCTTTCGCTCGATACCTTGTCGATGGGCATGTCGCACGATCTTGAGATTGCCATCGCTGAAGGCGCAACCGTCGTGCGGGTTGGCGCAGCCATTTTCGGCGAGCGGGAAAAAACGGATATGACCAGAACAGGAGAATCGATTCTATAATGAAAATATCATTCCTCGGCGGGGGTAATATGGCTTCCGCCCTGATCGGAGGCATGTGTGGCCGTGGTTTTGAGGCCGCCGACATTACCGTCGTCGAACTGGACGCTTCCATCCGCGAACGGCTGCAAACGACCTACGGAGTAGCCGTGCTGGCTGCGCCCGATGCAGGCGTGTTCGGCAGCGATGTTCTGGTGCTGGCCGTCAAACCTCAGCAGATGAAAGCCGCGCTGGCCCCCTTTGTCGGAGTGCTGCGGGAAACGCTCGTCATCAGCGTTGCCGCCGGGTTGCGGTTGGTCGACATTGGCCGCTGGCTCGGCAATACGGGTGCAGCCTGTCCCCGGTTGGTGCGCTGTATGCCCAACACCCCGGCGCTGATTGGGGCAGGCGTGACCGGAATGTTTGCGGCGCCCGAGGTCGATACTGCCGAGCGTGAAATTGCCGAACGTATTCTTGCTGCTGTCGGTAGTATCGTATGGGTCGACGACGAAACCCGGCTCGATGCGGTCACGGGCATATCCGGTAGCGGCCCGGCCTACGTCTTCCATTTCATCGAAGCATTGGAGGCTGCCGGGTTGGCGCAGGGACTCGATGCGGCGAGCGCCCGCCGTCTGGCTGTCGGCACCGTGCTTGGCGCAGCCAGACTGGCGGAAGCGTCAGAAGATTCTCCCTCCGCGCTACGCGAGAAAGTGACCTCGAAGGGAGGGACAACCGCTGCCGCGCTCGCGCATCTTGCCGCCACCGGCTGGCATGATACCTTGATCGGCGCGGTGGAAGCGGCTAGTGCCCGAAGCCGCGAACTGGGCGAACAACTCGGACAGGATTGAACACGAGTCTCGCGCTTGTCTCCGCCATTTATGGCGGAGACAAGCGAGACAAAGCAACACCGGGAGCCGAAGGCTCCCCAAAACCGTATCGAGGAATCCCCGGCCTTCAGGACGGGGTGACTCAA
>JAITMK010000059.1 GCA_031277415.1 Azoarcus sp. | reverse complement strand
AACGCGATCCACACCGCCGCCGACGGCAAGCGCTATCTGGTGGTTCACGGTGATCTGTTTGATCTGGTGGTGCGCAACGCGCGGTGGTTGGCGTTGCTGGGCAATCACGCCTATGACCTCGCGATTCGGCTCAACACATTGGTCAACGCGCTGCGCCGCAAGTTGGGGCTGAAGTATTGGTCGCTGTCGCAGTGGGCCAAGATGAAGGTGAAGAACGCCGTCAACTTCATCGGCGAGTATGAGAAGACGCTGGCGCATGAGGCGCAGCGTCACGGCGTGGATGGCGTGATCTGCGGGCATATCCATCATGCGGTGGTTCGTCAGGACGAGGAACTCACCTATATCAATTGTGGCGATTGGGTGGAGAGTTGCACGGCCATTGCCGAGCACTTCGATGGGCGCATGGAGTTGGTGGAGTGGGTGCAGCGCGAGGGCCGGGTGCTGGAGTGGGGGCGGGAGCGGGTTGCGGCTTGAGGGGGCGCTGACGTGGAGCGGGTGATGGGAGCTTCACCACGCGGCTAACCTGTTGATCATTAAAAATAATTAGCGAGGCGATCGCTCGCCTTAGTCCCCGTTTTAGTCCCTCCTCGCCGAATTGGTAAGTAGCCGTCCACTGGCGTCTAGGAACAGCCAAGGACAGCCATTCAAGCATTTTCCTCACTACTGCATACAGGCCGATGACACCTCATCTTGGCACGAACTCATACTGCCCAGAATGTCAGAAATAGCTATATTATTTCTCACGTATCCGAGGTGCCATGAAGACACTACCCGAAACCATCCTGCAACAAGCCCAATCCCTCCCCGAGGGAGGCGTTCTATCGCCCAAGGAGTTCCTGCATCTGGGAGGCCGGTCGGCGGTGGATCAGGCATTCTCGCGGCTGACCAAAGATGGCAAGCTCCTGCGTGTGGTGCGGGGGGCCTACGCCGCGCCGGTCTCCGGTCGTTTCGGATCGCGCCCTCCTGCCCCCGAGAAGGTCGTCATGGCGCTGGCCGAGCAAAGCGGCGAAATCGTGGTGCCTCACGGTGCTAGCGCAGCCAACACTTTGGGGCTGACACAACAGGTGCCCATCCAAGAGGTGTATTTGACCTCTGGTCGCACTCGCAAACTCAAACTTGGGCAATCGGAAGTGTTGGTCAAGCACGCACCGCGCTGGATGCTGGCTTTGGGTGCGCGGCCTGCTGGTGCTGCCGTGCGCGCACTGGCTTGGATCGGCCCTGCTCATGTAGGCAAGTCGTTGGCTTTGCTACGTCGGGTGCTCCCAAAATCTGAATGGCAGGCGCTGGCCTTGGCACGCTCGACACTGCCTGGCTGGATGGCCCGAGCCATTGGTGAGGAAGCTGTGCGTGGTTAAATATTTCTTTATGAACCAAGCCGAATTACTCGCACGGCTGAACGGCATTGAATGGAACGATTTTGAGTGCAAGCGTGCGCAGCGGGGCGTACCGGAGGATGCCTATAAAACGGTGTCGTCTTTTTCCAATACGGCGGGCGGGTGGCTCGTTTTTGGCGTGAGCGAAACACAGGGCCGATTGGAAATCACCGGCGTAGAAGAACCCGACAAAGTACAGAACGACTTTTTGACCGTATTGCGCAGTGGGCAAAAGCTCAATCGGGTAATTACGGTAGATGCGCAGCATTTCGACATCGACGGCAAGCATGTGTTCGCGTTTTACGTGCCAGAGTCGCCGCGTGTGGAGAAGCCGATCTATCTCAAGGGCGATCCACGCCAGAGTTATATCCGACGTGGCGCGGGTGACGAACAATGCACTCCGCGTGAGTTGGGGCATCTGCTGCGCGATGCGTCGCAAGTTCGATATGACAGCGAAATACTCACCAATTTTTCTGCCGATAAATGCTTCGATGCCGACACGGTCAGGTGGTATCAAGATCACTTCGCACGTCGCAGCCCGGAACACACAAAGATCGTTGATCCCAACGAGTTTTTGCTGAACTGGAATTTCATCGTTGAACGCGACGGCCAGAGGCTCCCCACGCGGGCTGCCGTATTGTTATTCGGCGACGACCCCTATGTTCGCCAGATACTGCCAAAGCCCGTGCTGGATTATCAACGCATTGATACCGCATTCGATCATTGGTCTTCCGTGCAACGCTGGCATGACCGCTATGTATTCGAGGAAAACATCTTCAAGACTTGGCAGGGGCTGATTGCCCGCTACATGCGAATCGCCGAGCGTCCATTTTCAATCGATCCGAAAACCCTGCGCCGTAACGATGACCCGCCCGACTATGTCGCGTTTCGGGAAGCCGCCATCAATCTGCTGATCCATCAGGACTACGGCGATCACGGTCGCAAGGCATCCATTCGCCTGTTCACCGATCGAACGGTTTTCTGGAATCCCGGCGACTCCTTGGCCACCGAAGCCGAGTTGCTGGACCCCACCGAGAAAGAGGTGCGAAATCCGTCCATCGTGAAAGCGTTTCGCCGGATCGGTCTGTCAGATCAAGCGGGCACGGGCATCCGGGCCATCTTCCGCAACTGGCATGATTTGGGGCGTGTGCCACCACGGCTGACCAGCGATAAAGGCGGGCAGACCTTTGAACTGGTGCTGCTCAACAAGCCGTTGGTCACCGGAGCCATGCGCCACCTCAGTGAAGCTTTGGGTACCCATTTGACGTCCGAGCAAACCGATATATTGGCCTTGGCGCTGTCGCTACCGGCCGGCGAACCCTTGAGCCTGACGGCGATCCGCAGTCTGGGGTTCGCCACCACTCAGCAAGCCAGAGCCGTGGCCGACGATCTCGTGCGCGAGCAACTGCTTGAACCCTTGAGCGCAATGCAGTTTCGGGCATCGGATGCAATTCGGCAGCGCTTCGCTTTGGGGGAAACCCGCCCCACTGAACAAGCTACCGCAGAAGTCACCGCAGAAGTCACCGCAGAAGTCCGCCGGTTGCTGGCCGTCATATCGGGCGAAATGAAGCGTGTCGATATACAGCAAGCGATTGGCTTGAAGCACGAAAAGCATTTCCGTGATGCTTATCTGCTCCCAGCCCTAGCTGCCGGCGTGATCGAAATGACCCACCCCGACAAACCGCGGAGCAGCAAGCAACGCTACCGCCTGACCGTACAAGGCAAGACTGTGCTTAATTTGAGGTCCTGACAGGAAAGCGCGGCAATGACAAACGATATGCCCGAGCCTTGCGAACCTCTGGCCTTAAAAATAGCAGCTATCGCTGCCCAAATTGTCGAACTCCACAATCAGGCTATCCGAGAATATGAACCGATAGTCGGGCGCATGATCCGTTCAAGCTCCCAGGATGTCCGCGAAATTGAAGCGATGCTCGATCATTTGTTGGACGTTGCCTGTGTGCCAGATGGACTGAAACTCTTCAAAGCCCTTTGCCGTTACTACTATTTCATCGACCCAGCTTCAGCGGCCTGCTACGTGCAGTGCTATCGAGAGCTTTGGGATGATGCTGAGAGCAAGGAATGATCTCTACGCATTCCAAAAGCGCATGCCGAGTGTGAGGACTAACTGGAGCGGGTGAAGGGAATCGAACCCTCGTCAGTAGCTTGGGAAGCTACAGCTCTACCATTGAGCTACACCCGCAAAGCCGCAAGGCAATAATTACTCCGCTCGCGCCCCGCGCAGTGT
>JAITMK010000050.1 GCA_031277415.1 Azoarcus sp. | reverse complement strand
TTGGCGTCCCTGTAATAACCCAAAACGATGCCCATATCGCTTTTGTACCATTCGGCGGAAAGTGTCACCATCCGAACCTGCATATTGGCTTTTCTGACCAGCCGCCGCATTTTTGTGATCGGGTTCATGCGCCTCGCCATATCGGACGGGAGCGAAATTTTTCCCATATCCGTTTCCGTTCCCAATCGCTGGGCGGCGCGCCTTATCGCGAATCCGATAACATCGTCCGTATCTTCACTGGAATCAAAGGTACTGCTGAATTTATATTCTGTTTTCAAAAGGTCGTTCATCGCGCCGAGCATGGATCTTTCCTTTTGCTCGGCCTGCTTTTGCAGTTTGATGCGGTAATTTCTCTCCAGCACCGAAAACCTTCCGGTAACCAGCGTGGAGAAAATCTTCTGGTGCTCCAGGAAAATAATCCTTTCGTTTATTTGCCGACCTGCGTCTGTGGACTCAGGCGTGCTTTCTGCAAAAATACTCTTCCCGGTCCAACGGGCAATCGTGTCATTATCAACGTCCGCCAGATACCTGATCCACGAAAGTGACGCCAGTTTGTAAAACCATTCGGATGCGGCGTACCGGAAAGCAGCCGTTTCGGTGCGTTCCGGGCTGGAAAATTCTGCCTTGTCGATAACCGAATCCGAGAGGGCATAGACAGACAGTTCAAAAGGTATGCCCATATCAACCGGAGAAAAAAAGCTTTCACCGGAAGAACAGCTCATCAGGAAAACCCGGTGATAGTTTTGCTCCCCTTCCGGGGTGCACGCATACACTTCGACCGCACCGCTTTTGACGGTAAACATGCCGCCTTCCGCCTCGCAGGGGAAAGAAGCGTACCGGCTTTGCTTCACTTCTACGACTTCTTGCTTCATGCCCCGTTACTTCTCTTTGCTGTCCGCATCGTGTGCAGACACCATATCCCTGTAGGGGCCTTCGACCGCAATCATTTCATTGTGCGTTCCCCGCTGCACCACCTTGCCTCGATCAAGGACGATGATTTCATTGCAGTCCCTGAATGCAGAAAGCCTGTGTGCCACCATCAGGCAGGCGCAACCCCGACGTCTGATATTCGTCAAGACCTTTTCCTCCGTAATCGGGTCCAGCGCACTGGTTGCCTCATCGAAGATCAAGAAGGATGGATTCAAGGCAAGTGCGCGGGCGATTTCCAGTCTTTGCCGCTGGCCTCCGCTGAAATTGACGCCATCCTCGGTGAGCAGATGGGCATATCCGCCTTCCGTGTTCATGATATCGTCCTCGATCAGCGCATCTTGCGCGCCGCGAATAATGTCTGCATCGGAAACAGACGAATCAAAGAGAGACAAATTCTCCCTCACCGTTCCTGAAAAAAGACGTATATCCTGATTTACACAGGCGATAGAATTCACTATGACCACATTGGGAATATCCTTCCTCTCCAGGCCATCAAAAAGCACCTTGCCACTCCAGGCGTGATAAAGGCCGCTGATAATATGCGCAATGGTTGATTTTCCGCTGCCGGACGCGCCCACCAGTGCCACCCACTGGCCCGGTTCCAACGTGAGCTTGAAGTTTTCAAGCAGCGGCGGGGAGAGCGGACTGTACCCGAAACTCACCTCTTTCAATTCCACCCGACCGGTGAGCTTGTCCCTGCCGATGGGCGCGGGCTGTTCTGTCGGGTAGTTCATCGTATCAATATCGTGTGCCCGCACATCGTCCAGCCTTCGCATTTGCATTTCCGTGGTTTGCAGCGACTGCATAAAATCGGTCAGTTTCCCGATCGGCTCCTGGAAATTTCCCATCAGGCTGCGAAAGGCGATAAAGATACCGGCAGACATTACGCCATCCATGATCTGGAAGCCGCCGACAAACATGATCAAGGCTGTGTTCAGCCCAACAAAAAATGCGGGCAACAACCCCATCATCAGGATGGTGATATTCAGTTGCTGTGTCGTCGCTTGTGTTTTGGCGTCATATCCTGCCCACTTTGCGAAAAAATCGTCCTCATTGCCATTGGCTTTGAGCGTTTCTATCGCCATCACTCCGGAAACAGCCGTTCCCATGGCTTTCCCGTAGTCCTGCTGGAGCTTCATGGACATTTCAACGAGGCGTTTCCTGAAAAAAGCAATGACTGCAACATTGAGAAGACTGAAGGAGACCCCGATGACGGTGAGCTTCACACTGTATTGCAGGAGAAGGATCAGAAAAAAGAACGCGATCATCATATCCAGGACAATCGTGGCGGCTCTTCCCGTGAGAACATCACCAACGCTCTCGTTAAAATCAACGCGCATGGCAATTTCACCGCTGAAACGCTGCTGGAAGAAAGCGACTGGCAGCCGCAATACATGCCAGAAGAACTTGCCGGAATCAGACAAAACCAGCTTGGTCTGCCACCGTGTCAGACACCATGCCCGCAGCAGCGTCAACGCACCCTGAAGCAAAAACGCAAACCCCATGGCCAGCATCAGGTTAAAGAGCCACTCCGGGTGTTTGGAACTCAAGATTTCGTCAATGTATATCTGGTTGAAAACAGGGATGGCAAGGCCGGGAATAATCATCATCGCGCCGATAATCATCACCGCGAGGAGTGCGTTCTTTTCCAGCGACAGCTTTTTGATTACATCATCAACCACACTGTATGGCTTGCCACCTTTTTTGAAATCTGCTCCCGGCTCCAGATAGAGCGCAATGCCGGTAAAAGAATTCCTGAATTCCTCCACCGTCACAACCCTGTGGCCTTGTGCTGGATCATTCAGATAAACCTTGTTGCCCCTGCGACCCTCATAAACCACAAAATGGTTGAAGTTCCAGTGAATGATGAGCGGTATATTGGCTTCAAACAGTTTGTCGGCATTGACCATGCGTCCGCTCGCAGTCATCCCGAACTTTTTTGCGACCTTGACCATATTGCTGGCCTTGCTGCCATCTCTGTTGACGCCGCACTCAATTCTCAGTTTTTCAAGGGGGAGGAAAAGGCCGTAATAGGACAGGATCATGCTGAGCGCGGCAGCACCGCACTCCACCATTTCCATTTGCAGTACCGTCGGGGTTTTTGCGATTTTCGCACCGAAAATCTTCGCGCCGAAAAGTTCCCAGATTCGCTGCACTGTCGGGATTTTTATCATTTTTTCAGGCAATCATGTCTTTATTGGAAGTCCTGGGATCAGGAACTGGACATCCACTGACTTAAACGCAGAAACACTTTGGAAATGGGTGCCTTGCGTTCGATCACGATACTTCCGAAAGATACGGTTCCCGGTGTTACCGGAGGATGGGTTCCGACCTGGGATGACCATAAATAGCCCGACTCGGATTTCGGGTCTCTGACCAGATCAATTTTTACTTCCACGGCAGCGCCGCCGACTTTTTGCAGAATCCATCGCACCAAATCGGGATTGCCGAGAAACTTTTGTACGCCTTCCGTGGAAACCGGATACAGGGACACCGAACGCACCACGCCCATCAAAACACCGCTTTCATCCGCATCGGCACTGCTTGGAGAAAGCCGGACGACCATATCCGGTTTGACTCGCTTGCCCTCTCCAGCGGGAACATAAAGCATCACAATGACGTCATCTTTTCTTTGATCATGCCTTAAGCTGCAAATACTGGTGAGGCCGGCAGACACGAAATCGCCTTCGTTTACCTTCACTTCTTCCACGATGCCGTCGTGCGCGCTCACGACATTCGACATAATGCGCCACTTGTCCACCAGCGCATCAAAAGTGGAAACATTGCTGCCAACCTGGTTCTGGTCTGCCGACCTTGAAACATCCTGTCTTGCCTTGATGATGTCATCCACCATGGACGGGAAGACCAGCGTTGCAACCACATCGCCCTCTCTGACACGATCTCCGGGTTTAACCAGTACCTCCTTTATTTTTCCGGAAGCATCGTGATAGAGATTCACCTTTCCGGCGTGGTCCAGGATCACGCCGACTCCGTCAACCGACACGGACATTACCCCGAAAATACTCCAGAGCAGGACCGACGCCAAGAGGAGACAAAGCGAGATGATCGCCATCCAGATGGCCGGTTCGGTCACCCTGACAACCGAATCAAGCTGTTCCGGGGAGCGTAACCGTTCCAGGTATTCCTTGCTGAATATCTCTCTGGCCATCAATCCTCCTCAACGCTCACTTCAATCCTGTCGTTTTCGTTCAAACCTGCCACATCAGCGGCGACGATGACAATTTTTCCTTCCGGTAGTCCACGGACTTCAATAAACCTGTCGTCATAGACGCCCGTTTCGACTTCCCGCATGCCAAGCCTGCCGTCTTTGCTTTCAACATAGACCCTGTTCCTGTCAGCCAGGGTATTGAGCGGAATGGCAAGCACTCTGACCGGGTCTTCCTTACGCACGATCATGTCTGTGTATATCCCGAATTCCATGAGACCTCCCTCGTTGCCCACCTCGAGGGTCACTGTCCGTCTTGGTGCGTCCAGTTCAATCGGTGGAGAAATAGCCGTGATACGGATATCAAAAGAGGTCTCTTCATTGAACGACGCTGTCACCTGGCTTTCGAATGCGTTCTCGGTCATATTGAGCAAATCCATATGCAGCGTTAATTTCTCGTCCAGGGGAACAAGGTTTTTTACCTGCTTATCCTCCAGCATCGTCGTCAGAATCAGCCTTTCCTTGATGTCGGAAATCATCAGGATGGGGGTGCCCTGGGAAACAAAATTGCCTACGGGTTTATAGATCAGCATCACGACACCGGATATGGGTGCTGTCACAACCTGCAAGCGCATTTGCCGTTCAAGCTGGCTCTTTACAATCCTGAAAGCATCCAGTTCGGCTTTTGCAGCCTCCATACCGGCTTCGGCGTTTTCCAGTTCGCCTTTGGATATCGAATCACGGGAAACCAGCCATCTGAGTTTTTCAACCTTGCTTGCAGCGTTTTTGTATGCGACGTTGGCTTTTGCAATATCCGTATTGGCACGGGCAATGGAAAGCTCAATTTCATCGTTGGAAATCTGGAACAGTTTTTCCCCGCGCTTCACCTTCTGCCCGGGTTTGACAAACATCATCTCAACCGTACCGTCCACTTCTGTAATGGCGTCGGTCTGCCCGGCGGCACGCATGCCCGCATAAGCGATCCTGATTTCAGGACGTATCTGACGCCACGCTACCGTTGAACCGCTCAGCCTCACGGCGCGATTTTGCATCATCGTTTCGATATGGCTGCTGCTGAGCATATTGACGTATATTCCATAACCTATGAATAACGTCACCACGGCAAGCGCCACTGCACAAAGCGAAATTATGACTTTCTGCATCGGCTAACCCATATCTCATCTTCATGAGTTGCGCTTAAAAAAACCAGGCTGGTATGTATTGATTGCCCACAGCCCAGCCCGGTTTTTGAGGGCTTCCAACAAGACTACAGCTTGTTTTTTACTTGGCGAAAATCGTGCCCAATGTCTGTATGACTGATGGCCCGTACTTGAATATGGTGCCTAAGATACCACTACCACCTGCAACCGCTTCCAGTTCTTCCTCTGTCAATTCTGCGCCAGAAGCCTTCTTGAAAACGAGTGTGAGCTTGGTAAATTCCTCATCTGAAAACTCAGCCCCCTTGGAAGCAAACAGTTTTCTCACGCCCTCACTGCCCTCTGCTTTTCCGAGTTCAGCGACAAATGTTTCATCTTTCAGCAGTTCGGCTACCTTGTCGAAATTTGCTGTCATTTGTTTTCTCCTTTGAGTTGAACAAACAAGTCCGGTGCGGTTAAGACAAGCATTTGTCCGACCTCAGCCCGGAAGCAACCAATGAATAGACTCGCATGGAACTCAATCAGGCGAAATTACCAAACGATGCGAACTATCAGCATCGCTAATCCATTGAATTCACATGGAAAAGCCTAATTTCTTTAGTCACTTGGCAAAGCGTGACGATTTGTTACATATCCGTCAAAGCAGAAATTCACGGATGTGTAGAGAAAAAATAATCTGTCCGGTTATCCCTTCCAGAAAGAACTGCAAACAGGTGCGGGAGCATGACAAGCATCTCTGCCGTCTGCGGGTCGAAAATGCTTTCCTTGAATTGAAACGCTGGCGCGAAGTCGCAGGATCCATGCGGCGTTTGGATTCTGCGACTTCGCTTCGCTGCGCGCAGAATGACGGGGGGGCAGGCTTTCCTTAAAACCTCAATGGATCAGCGTGCCCCAAAGGTGTTTTCTGACCGGCTGGAGGGGGCTTCGCCGAGGGTTGCCGTGAGTCGAAGCAACCGTTCGAGCGCCCGCGCCGCAATGAACAGGCCGATGGTGGCTGTCATTGGCATGCTGGAACCGTAACCGGCGCACGACAGGCCATGTGAGGCGGTACCGCATGCCGGTGGTCGTTGCACGGGTTCGTCCGAGGTGACGACTTCGATCCCGAATTTTTTGCCGGGTTCGCGTGTAAAGCCGTGCTCACGGCGCAGGCGCGCCCTGACCCTGGAAAGTAGCGGGTCTTGCGTGGTGTGCGCCAGATCGCCAACCCGTATTCGGCGTGGATCGGTTTTGCCGCCCGCGCCACCTGCCATCAGTAGCGGCAGGCGTGCTTGACGGCAGTAGGCGGCAATGGCGGCCTTGGTGCGCGCATCGTCTATGGCATCGACCACGAGATCGACGCCATGCAGCAGGGCTGCGGTATTTTCCGGGGTCAGGAAATCTTCCACCGTCTCCACATGGCATTGCGGATGGATGTTACGTATCCGTGTTGCCATTGCGGTGACTTTGGCCTGTCCAAGCGTACCGTCCAGGGCGTGGATTTGCCGGTTGATGTTGGATTCGACAAGATTGTCGGGGTCGATCAGCTTCAGTGCGCCTACGCCGCTGCGCGCCAGCGCCTCGACAACCCAGCAGCCCACACCGCCAATCCCCGCTACCGCTACCCGTGCGGCAGCGAAACGCAGGGTCGTCCCCGGGCCATATAGCCGTTCAATGCCGCCAAAGCGACGCTCAGGGTCAACATCCGGGAGGATGGGAGAAAAATCGGGCACGACGAAAAAACGGGTGAATACGTGTCGGGAAACCACCGGCCATCAAGCCGGGGCGGCTTTTAAAAACAACCGTGATCTTACCGCGTGTGCACGATTTGCAGAGTCGGGGCGGCCTTGGTTTCAGGCGGCGGCAACCACCGCCAAATCCATTTTCTCTTCCATTGCCGCTTCCTTGATCATTTGTTGTTCGTGGAGGCGGTCCAGCCATATTTCCAGCCCCTGGGCATTGAGGCAAAGATCCGGTCGTAGCAGGTTGAGCGAAATTTCTTCGCTGAGCGCCCATTGCTGCCGGGATCTCTCCTCGCGCACGAGCTCTTCCAGGCCGGAAAGAATCTCGGTGTGGCGCGCGAGACCGCTGCCGCGCGCTGCCTGCGCAATGGCTATCTGGGCATGGATCAGGCGTAACAGGTCATTCGCCAGACGCTCGATACCCATAACCTTGCCGTAGTGGGCGAGATACATCGCCTGCGGATTATGGGCAACCATGCGGGTGATCGACTCTATCATCGCTTCAGGATCGAACTGCGCAGGCGAGGAGGACGGGAATACGAACGAACGTTTGCCGACATCGAATTCACGGTACGAAATACCGAATGCATCGCCGGTGAAAAACGCGCTCGCGTTTTCATCCCAGACTACGATGTGATGCCGGGCATGGCCGGGGGCATCGAAGATCTTCAGTACCCGATCACCGAGGGGCAATTCCATGCCATCGCGGGAAGGAATGATACGCTGCTCATCCACCGGTGTCAGGCGGCCATGCAGGCGAAAGGATTGTTCCAGCCCGAAAGCTTTGATGGCTTTTTCCCAAAGCCGTGCCGGATGTGCCAGATGACTTGCGGCGCTCGGGTGAATGATGGCGCGGGCACATGGCAAGGCACACATCAGGCTGCCTATGCCCCCGGCGTGGTCAAGGTGCAGATGGGTGGGAATCACCCATTCGACGGCTTCGGGGGCGATGTTCAGGCAAGCAAGCGCTGAAAGAATGTGCGGAACCGATGCGTTGCTGCCGGTATCAATAATTGCTACCCGGTCATGATCGGCGACAAAATGAACAGCGGCCACTTTTGGCTGGCTGCTGTAACCCGAGTCAACGACATAGATTCCGTCGGACTGGCAAGCAACACCTTGCATAGGGTTCCCTCGTAATAGGTAATTTATTTTTCATGGATATGTATCCACCATTACTGCAGAATACCACGCAAAATGACAGCGGGAATCACATGGGGTGTCACGTTACACTGCTAATTTGACTCACAGGAGGGCTTTTTTCACATGTAATGCAATATTGCAGATTACTGAACAACGCGAAATTTCCGGCTGAACACGCGTCTCGCGCAATCTCCGCCATTTATGGCGGTGTCAAGCGAGACAAAGCGTCACTTGGCGCCGAAGGCGCCCCAAAACCGTATCGAGGAATCCACTGCCTTCAGGCAGGGGTGACTCAAAATGAGGACATGGCATTGAGTGCGATGTCATGTTGTTTATGGGTGCGACAGGCGAAGTGGAGCATTGATCTCATGGCGCGGGTGCTGGAGAAAAGACAAGGTTGGCTGCTAAAAATACATTTGGTGCACTTTTTGTCTTGCCAGATGGGCGTGCACTCTGTCAAAATCAAAAGCTTTCCTTGCTCCATCAGGATTTCGCATACTGAGGAGCTTTATATCCAGAAGGAGATCTGATGCGACACTATGAAATCGTGTTCATCGTGCACCCTGATCAATCCGAACAGGTGCCCGCGATGATCGAACGTTACAAAGGTATCGTCACTGCACGTAGCGGCCAGGTTCATCGTCTCGAAGATTGGGGAAGGCGGCAACTGGCCTACCCGATCGAGAAGGTGCACAAGGCTCATTATGTGCTCATGAACATCGAGTGCGATGGAGAGTCGCTTGGCGAACTCGAACACACATTCAAGTTCAACGATGCCGTACTGCGCCACCTCGTCATCAAGAGGAAGAAGGCCATTACTGCGCCCTCGCCGATGATGAAAGAAGAGAAGTCGCGTTCCATCGCCGATACGCCTGTGGCAGACGGTGAGGTCGAAGCCGAGGTCGAAACCGAAACCGAAACCGAAGTCGAAGCCGAAGCCGAAGCCGAAACAGCCTCCACTGAGGAGGCGGCCGAGTCGTCCCCGGCTTGACGTGTGCGCGGATACATCCAACGAATTGCGGCTGGTGGCGCGTATCGCGGAAGTCTCGGCGATGCGGCGTACTCCGGCTGGGATTCCGGTTGTGTCCTGTGTATTGGCGCATGAATCCCGTCAAATCGAAGCGGGCATCGAACGTGAGGTGAAACTGGAACTCCCGGCGATGGCTATCGGCGAACTGGCACAAGTGCTAACCGCCGCAACCCCCGGAGCAAAGGTTTCGGTAACAGGATTCATGGCAGCCAGGAGCGCACGCAGTCACTCTCCGATACTGCACCTGAACACCATCGAATTTATGGAAGGAATCTGAAAATGGCTTTCAAGTCCAACAAGTTCAAGAAAAAGGAAGACCGCGGTGGCCGCGGCCTCTTCAAACGTCGCAAGTTCTGCCGTTTCACGGTAGAAAAGATCGAAGAAGTCGATTACAAGGATGTAGACATTCTCAAGGACTTCATCACCGAAAACGCCAAGATCATGCCGGCGCGTATCACCGGAACCAAGGCGGGCTATCAGCGCCAACTGTCGGTGGCCGTCAAGCGCGCCCGTTTCCTGGCGCTCCTGCCTTACACCGACTTGCACCAATAAGGAGCGGACATGCAAATCATTCTGCTCGAAAAAGTAGGCAAACTCGGTTCCTTGGGTGACGTGGTCAAGGTCAAGGATGGTTATGCCCGTAATTACCTGATCCCAAAGGGATTTGCCAAACGCGCCACGGCAGCCAACAAGGCTGAATTCGAGACGCGCCGTGCTGACTTGGAACGTGCCCAGGCCGAAAAAATGGCTGCCGCGCAGGAGCTTGGAACGAAGCTCGATGGGTTGATGATCCAGATCACCCGCAAGGCAAGCATGGATGGACGCCTCTTCGGTTCAGTAAGCATCAACGATGTGGCCGATGCGCTGGCGGCGCAGGGTTTCGAGATCGAACGCTCGGCAATTCGTATGCCGGACGGTCACCTGAAACAAGTCGGCGATACGAAGATCGACATTGCGCTGCACGCCGATGTCGTCGTACCGGTCACCGTTTCGGTGCTTGGCGAGCAATAATGCGCACTCCCGGCCTCTCCCGTTCGCGGAGAGGCTGGCCGAGAGGGACCCGGTATGGCGAACCCGTTGCGCGATCCACAAATGGCGGCGATCAAACTGCCGCCGCACTCGCTCGAAGCCGAACAATCTCTAATCGGCGGCTTGCTGCTCGATAACGCTGCCTGGGAGCGAATTGCCGATCTCGTTACCGGGGAAGATTTTTACCGCGACGATCATCGGCGCATCTATCAGCACATCACGAAGCTGATCGACTTCGCCAGGCCCGCCGACGTGGTGACGGTGTTCGAGTCGCTGGAGAAAAACGGCGAAGCGGAACAGGCGGGTGGCCTTGCCTACCTGACGGAAATCGCCAACAACACCCCTTCGGCGGCCAATATCCGCCGTTACGCGGAAATCGTTCATGAGCGCGCGATTTTGCGCAAACTCGTCACCGTAGGGGATGAGATCGCGGCGAGCGCGCTTGCTCCATCCGGCAAGGATGCCAAAGTCCTGCTCGATGAAGCCGAAGCGCGAGTGTTCGAGATCGCCGAAGCGGGCGCGCGCCACGGTAGCGGGTTCCAGCACATCCAGCCCCTTCTCAAGCAGGTCGTCGACCGCGCGCAAGAACTCTACGACCGGGACAACCCTTCGGATGTCACCGGCGTTCCCACGGGGTTCGTCGACCTCGACGAGAAAACATCGGGATTGCAGCCTGCCGACATGCTGATCATCGCGGGGCGCCCTTCGATGGGCAAAACCAGCTTCGCTCTCAATATCGCCGAGCACGTCGCGGTGGAAAAACGCTTGCCGGTGGCTGTTTTCTCGATGGAAATGCCCGGAAACCAACTGGCTACCCGTTTCATTTCCTCGGTGGGCCGGATCAGTATGCAAAAAATCCGCAACGGTCGTCTGAGCGATGATGATTGGCAACGGCTGACGATGGCAATGGGCAAACTCTATGAAGCGCCGATCTACATCGACGAGACACCGGGCCTCAATCCCATCGATCTTCGCGCGCGCGCGCGCAGACTTGCCCGCCAGTGCGGCCGCCTCGGCCTGATCGTGATCGACTATCTGCAACTGATGAACGGCACACGCGAAACCGACAACCGCGCCACCGAACTGTCTGAAATCTCGCGCTCGGTAAAAGCTCTCGCCAAGGAACTGCACGTGCCGATCCTTGCCCTGTCACAGCTCAATCGCAGCCTGGAGCAACGCCCCAACAAGCGCCCGGTGATGTCGGACCTGCGCGAATCGGGTGCGATCGAGCAGGACGCGGATATCATCATGTTCATCTACCGGGATGAGGTCTACAACCCCGATTCCCAGGACAAAGGCACGGCGGAACTCATTATCGGCAAACACCGTAACGGCCCGACCGGCATGGTTCGGATGACTTTTCTGGGCGAATACACGCGCTTCGAAAACTTCGCCGGGGGCGGCTTCCAGTACGCCGAGTAAATACTTGTTCCCTACAGAACGGCGCGAAATGCTGTAAAGGATGGCGGGGTGGGTGTAGGTTGGGTTGAGCTTCGCGAAACCCAACGTTTTCGTGGTCGGTTGGATGTTGGGATTCGCTTCGCTCATCCCAACCTACGCGGCCTCGAATCCCGCTCGCGGGAGAGGGGGGCAAACTGAAACACTACACCCGTGCTTTCGATAGTGTTAGCAACAAATAGAACTGTCCGGTTTTGTAGCAAATGAATTGTCCGCTTTGTCCGGTGGGGGGGAGCGGTGCAGGGCGTAGCCCGGAACCGATTTTCCCCCACCGGGCGGTCGCGGCAGACTTACGCGACTGCCTTGAGTTCAGGCGAGCACAACCGGCCATCTGGCTCATAATCGGCGAGTTTTCGTGGGCCGTGGAAGATGGCCAGCGCCCCGTCGATACGGCGCAGCACACTCACCTTGGCTTTGACGTAGTGGCAGCGATGACGTTCGGCGGGAATCTGGAGTTTCTTGCCTTCAAAGCTCACGCAGTTGTCGGCACCGACCTGGCGCTCGAAGCGTTCGCACAGAATGTCCTCAAGAGGCCCACCTATCCAGGCAATGAAGGCACTGCCCTCTTCCATGGCAGGCTGCATGAACTCGGCATTGAATGCTGCCCGGTAGCTTTGCCTCAGATAGCGATTGGCTGCCGCCATATCGGTGATGCCCGCAAGGGCCAACTCTCGCGGCAGCCGATCTTGATGGGTGCGAAACATCCGCTCGGAGCGTCCCCGTGCCTGCGGCGAATAGGCTGCAATCATCTCAATGCCCAAACGCTGCATCGCCTGCCCAAATTGGGTCAGATTTTTCTTGTCTACCTTGCCGCCCGCCTCAGCCGTGTGCCAGTAGTGGCTCCCACGATCCGAGTAGAAGTTGGAAAAAAGCCCACGGCTCTCGATGACTTCCTTCACCCCAAGAAGGCTGCTCTGCGTGCCTTCTTGCTCCACGAAAAACATCGAGTAGTGCTCGTTGGTCGCATCGTCCATCGTCACAATCAAATCCCAGCGCTGACCCGCCACCCACTCATGGTTGCTGCCATCCTGATGAATCATCAGCCCAGGCAAAGGCGCTCGATCACGCCGCTTGCGGTGCGCCCCACGCCCCTTGGCCTTGGGAACCAATTTGGCTTCCTGAAGGCGGTTCTTGACCCAACTGTAGCTGCGCACCCCTCCGCCCTTGTGGTACCAAGCGTAGAAATGCTTCGCGCTCCAACCCAGGTGACGAGCACGGTACTGCTGCGTCAGATTGAACACTTCGTCGACGGGGGCCTTCTTGTGCGAAACCTGCTCCAGCCGACGATCAATCAAACCCTCCAGCCCACGGGCCTCGTAGCGGGACAGATAACGCCGAAAAGTACGCTCACAAACCCCCAAAAGACTGGCCGCCTCCGACTGCGTCAAACGACCAGAATCCCAACCGCCATACGCTTCTTCAAATCGCATCTTGCGTATCTCCTGTAGTAACTCCGTCCGTCTCATTCCGCACCTCCTGGGAGGCACTATGAAACCGGACAGATCATTTGCTACAAGAGCGGACAGATTACTTGTTCCCTACACCCGTGCTTTCGATAGTTGACACTCCAGGATTTCTTTGCGAGAATTCCGCTTCTTTGTTCCCGGCAACGGGACGAGCTCTTTAACAACTAGGACAACCGATAAGTGTGGGTACTCGTTTTAGTGCGCGGCCTGGAGAGATTCAGGTATTAGCAGCGAAATTGAGTGCTCGAAGTCAGTGATTTTGAGTGCTATT
>JAITMK010000170.1 GCA_031277415.1 Azoarcus sp. | reverse complement strand
CAGCGTTAATCTGGCATTCTTATGGCTGTTCATCTGGAAGGCTCCTTGTGGGATCGTGAAGTCCGCAAACTCCAGTTTCCCACATCCTTCCGGGTGAACAACCTATTGAAACATTACACTTAAGGAACCCCCGCATTACCCCATTCTAATTACCGGGTGTAGGGGCAACCCTTGTGGTTGCCCTGTTTCGATTTACCCTATTGGTGTGCGGGCAGGCACAAGACCTGCCCCTACATTACGCGGGATGACAAGTAATGCAGAGGTTCCCTAAACAAAAACCGCTTCAATTTGCATCAGCATCCTTTTGTTTATTTTCATAATCCTCAAGCTTTTCTATGATCTCAAAAAAATCACAACTATCCACTTTTTCTCTCAACCATACCACTAAATCAGCATCTGTTTCATAGTTTGCGCTATTCAATTCCTCCATTATCTTTTCAACACCATTCAAATCATATTCTTTGCAACTCTGGCATAAGCGAATCAAAAGAGCCCGATCAGGTGCAGGCAATTGTGGCTTTTCAATCTTATCGACTCGGCTGTCAAGCCAACCTTTTATGGCAGCAAGGAGACATTCTGTCTCTTGTAAAAAAGTATCGTTTTTAGCCAAAACTCCTGATAAGTCACCTTTCCTGGCCATTTCTTCCAGATTTGCGGCTGTCTCTCTTATTGCTTCTGCACCAATCGTAGCACTGGAACCTTTAATAGCATGTACAACAATAATATAATTCGGCAAAGTTTCTTGCGTAACATCATGAATTTTATTAAGAATTTCGGACACACTGACAACATATGAACGCAGAACAGATACGTAAATATTATGATCTCCCCCGCAATTGAAAAGACCATTTTCCGCATCTATTCCTGAAATTTCAATTTCAAACTTTTCTTCTGCTTGAGAAGAATTGATTGCAATCATATCAGAAATGATTTGTTTATCTGAAGATTCAACGCCGGATTCATTTTTTACCCATTGCTGAATAACAGAATCCAGCCGCATGATGTCGATGGGTTTCGTTATAAAGGCCTGAAAATCGTGCTTGTAAAACAACTCTTCCGTTCCCACGATGGCGTTGGCCGTCAGGGCAATGATCGGTATCGTCCGTGCGTAGTCAGTGCCGATCGCGCGAATTTTATCTGCTGCTTCAATACCGTCCATCTCTGGCATCATATGATCCATAAAAATAGCATCATAAACTGGTTCTCCAAGTTTAATTCGCTTTATGGCAGATTGACCGCTGGTAACACAGTCTACCTGCATTTTATATTTACGCATCAAAGATGCCGCTATTTCCAGATTAGCAGGCAGATCATCAACCAGCAGCACTTTAGCGTAACTTAAATCATCCCGTATAAACACATTGTCGGAATAGTGTTTGTTTTTAGCGTAATGAAATTTGCGCAAATTTTCAACAATTTGCGACCCTATCGGAACATCAGTAACAAAACCTTGCCGAATTCGCACACAGAAAGTACTTCCCTTACCATATTCGCTTTCTACAGAAACCGTTCCTCCCATATTTTCTGCAAGTTTTTTCGTAATAGATAATCCCAAACCAGTACCATGCATTTTACGGCTTGCCCGATCATCAACTTGGCTATAGTCGGAAAAAAGTTTTTTCAAATCTTCCGGATGAATGCCGATGCCGGTATCCTTTACAGCAATTTCCATCCATACATCGTCATCACCTTCGCGTACACAGTGCACGCCCAACTCGATGCTTCCTGCCTCCGTGTATTTGATCGCATTACTGAGTAAATTATTAAATATTTGTTTAACTCGTAGATCATCTCCATAAAGCGTACTGGGCAGATCTTCATTGATATTCAGGTTAAAAATAATTTGTTTCCCCTTAATATATGAAGCAACAATGGCAAGAGTATCATTCAACAGGCTTGCCACATGGTACCTTGTATGCGTCAATATAAAATTTCCAGAATCGATCTTGGATATATCCAAAATATCATTCACGATACGCAATAAGGTAGTGGCTGAAAGCCTGACCTTGTCAAAATTTTCTCTAACCGTTTCAGAAAGTTTATTGTTCTCCAACTCCATATTTGAAATACCGACTATTATATTCAATGGCGTCCTAAGCTCGTGACTCATGTTGGCGAAAAAAGTAGATTTAGCAGACAAGGCATTTTCCGTAGCCTTTAAAGCATTATTTAACTTCTCCTGATTTTTCTTTTTATCTGTTTCGTCATTGAGAGATTGAAAATAGACAAAAGAACCATCTATCCATCGCATGATGGATGCTCTGCCACCAAACCATTTACCCAAATGCTCATCATATAAAAATTCGTATTCACAAGACGGGAACAAACTCTCTTTCTGAAAGAGCATGGGCATTTGACAAATAGAACAAGGCTGGTCAAGATTTTTAAAAACTTTGTAACATTTTTTCCCTCTACAATTATCCCTGTCTACCCCATAAGTATTTGCCATATTACTGTTAATATATACAATATTATAGTCAAAATCGACAACATTTATCATGCTATTCAAACTATCCATAACCGTCATGACTTCATTCATCGTCACAATATGCTCTGTCAAAGACTGTACATCTTCAGCTATTTTTTTATATGATCCCTTGTATCTGCTGAGATCGATCCGGTAAACTGGTTTTTTGAAAATTTTTAGCTCGTGAGAAAGATCCGCCAAATCTTTCATCAATGATTTTATCACGCCAATAAACGTATAAACATCAAGTATTAGATCTCCTATTTCATCTTTTTTAATATTAGCTCTATCTATATCAACATTTAAATTACCTCGGGAAGCTTCAGAAACAAGGAATGTTAATTTGCTTATAGGTTTTGTGATTTTTGTAATTAATCCCAACAATATTAACACAAATAGCGCCCCACATCCCAATCCAATAATTAGCTCCCTGTTCATCAATACATTTTCTCTCATAAGCAATTGACTATTTGAAATTCCTACACTGATTACGGCAAATACCTCATTTTTTGCATTTATCAACGGCAAATAAAGCATATTGTAATTCTCGCCCATAATATTTATTTTCCCATAATATTCATTTTTTTGCTCTAACACAACCTTACTAATCTCAGGATTGAGCAGTGTCCCTACAACACGATTTTCGTTCAAAGAAATAGTTGTAGAAATTCTTTTATCGTCGAAAAACACAGTAAAATCCAAGCCGAAATACTTCTTGAATTTCTCAACTGATTCAGTTGTATCAAGACGTACACCTGAAGAAATAACACCTAGCAGCGTACCGTCTTTATCATATACAGGCGAGCCTGTTCGAACTGAAACCTTTACTACGGTACCTTCTTCAAAAAAAGTTGAAACTTCACCTTCCAAGGCGTTTTTTACATTCTGTTGCCCTAAAACAGAGTCACCAAATTTTTCGGGGTTATGTGTCCTAGCCAACACGATTCCGCTTGCATCCGTTACTGTGTAATAGTCCACTCTGTACAATTCTTTTGTGGCGCTTAGAATCTTGATTATTTCTTTTTTATCGTGTTTTTTGATGGCCGCTTTGACTTCTGGATTTGTTGACATGGAAATCGCTGCTAATTTTGATGAAAATGCGCAAATATTCAAATATTCTTTCAAAACGTTAGCCGTTACAGAGATTTTTTCATCAAAAAGGTCTTCGACATGTCTTACGTGCTGTGCTTTTGAATAAAAAGTTAACATAAGAAACAAGAAAATAAAAACCATAACTATCGGTATAATGATTTTGCTTTTTAAACTTAACGCTCTCATGCCACTATCTCCAGAAAAAGAAATCTCTGCACATTTCTGTACTACTTATATAACAAAATTTATTGCAATTTTTGCAATAATATTTCACACTTTCTGAGCAAAAATATCATGACTTCCATTTTGTTTGACGGTACGTTCTACAATGCACAGGTAAAGTTACCGGTATCGCCTTGAAGGAGTATGCATGGGACCTGCCGCCAGGCAACCTGACAACTTTTTACGTTAGAATGACTGCTCTTCCGCTTCAGGCGGCAAGCATTGTCGATTCATTCCTCAACCAGTGGAGAACCCTAAAATGTCAATGGCTGATCGCGATGGCTTCATCTGGAAAGATGGCAAGCTCGTCCCGTGGCGCGAAGCGACCACGCATGTGCTGACCCACTCCCTGCACTATGGCCTGTCCGTGTTTGAAGGCTTGCGCGTCTACAACACCAGCGATGGCCCTGCGATCTTCCGACTGATTGAACATACGGCGCGCCTGAGCAACTCATGCCGCATCTATTTGATGAATATTCCCTATTCCCAGGAAGAATTGGTGGAAGCGCAAAAGGAGGTCGTGCGCGCCAACAAATTCAAGGAATGCTACATCCGCCCCATCGTCTATTACGGCTCGGAAAAGATGGGAATTTCCACCGTAGACGCCTCGGTGCATGTGGCCATTGCCGCCTGGCCCTGGGGTGCGTATCTCGGTGACGAAGCCATCGAGCACGGCATTCGCGTCAAGGTCTCTTCCTTTGCCCGTCATCACGTCAACGTCACCATGCCGCGCGCCAAGATTGCGGGTGCTTATACCAATTCCATCCTGGCCAATCTCGAAGCCACGCGCGACGGCTATGACGAAGCGCTCCTGCTCGACACGCAAGGTTTTGTTGCCGAAGGCGCCGGCGAAAATCTTTTCATCGTCAAGGATGGCGTGCTGATCGAGCCGGAAGTCGCCTCGGCGCTCATCGGCATCACCCGCGATTCGGTCATTCAAATCGCCAACGACATGGGCCTGGAAGTGCAATCCCGTCGCCTGACCCGCGATGATATCTATCTGGCTGACGAAGCATTCTTCACCGGAACCGCCGCCGAAATCACCCCGATCCGCGAACTCGACAACCGCCCCATCGGCGGCGGTTATCGCGGCCCTGTCACCGCGAAATTGCAAACGAAGTTCTTCGATGCCGTCAATGGCCGGATACCCGAGTACAAACACTGGCTGACCAAGGTCTGAAGACGGAAAGCGGCATGACAAATCAGTCCCTTCCCGCTGCCGAGATCTTCAAGGCTTACGATATACGTGGCATCGTCGGTAAAACGCTGGACGCCAATACCGTGAAAACCATCGGCCACGCTCTCGGCAGCGAGGCGGTCGCGCGCGGGCAGCAGGCCGTCGCCATCGGGCGCGACGGGCGACTTTCCGGCCCGGAACTTGCCGATGCGCTCGCCGAAGGTCTCCTGGCCGCGGGCATCGACGCCATCGACATCGGTTGCGTGCCGACGCCGGTTACATACTTCGCGGCGCACCATCTTGGCGTGCATTCCTGCGTTTCCGTCACCGGCAGTCACAATCCGCCTGACTATAACGGCCTGAAAATGGTGCTCGGCGGCGAGACGCTTTTCGGGGAAAAAATCCTCGCACTCCGTCAGCGTATTGCTGACGGAAATTTCGTGCGCGGCGCGGGAATGCAGCGCAAGGCCGATGTCGCCAACGATTACATCGCCCGCATTGCCGGTGACGTAAGGCTCGCGCGCCCGATGAAAATCGCTATCGACTGCGGTAACGGCGTAGCGGGGGCAATCGCTCCGGCGCTGTTCCGGCAGCTTGGTTGCGAAGTGACGGAGCTGTTC
The DNA here is from genome assembly GCA_031277415.1 of Azoarcus sp. Classification (GTDB taxonomy): domain Bacteria; phylum Pseudomonadota; class Gammaproteobacteria; order Burkholderiales; family Rhodocyclaceae; genus WRNU01. The sequence goes on along the minus strand of JAITMK010000170.1, from coordinate 6,516 downwards.
TGTGAGGTCGACGGACATTTTCCGAACCACCATCCCGACCCGAGCAAACCGGAAAATCTCCGCGACCTGATCCGAGTTCTTGCCGAAACCGATGCCGAACTCGGACTCGCGTTCGACGGCGATGGCGACCGTCTTGGCGTGGTCACGAAGGACGGCGAAATCATTTATCCCGACCGGCAGTTGATGCTGTTCGCCGCCGATGTGCTCGAACGGGTTCCCGGCGCCGAAATCATTTACGACGTGAAATGCACGCGCAATCTTGCGGGCTGGATACGCGCGCGGGGCGGCAAGCCGACGATGTGGAACACCGGTCACGCCCTCATCAAGGCAAAGCTCAAGGAAACCGGCGCGCCACTGGCGGGCGAGATGAGCGGCCACATGTTCTTCAAGGAACGCTGGTACGGATTCGACGATGGTCTTTACGCCGGAGCGCGGCTGCTCGAAATCCTCTCGAAGCACGCCGACGCCAGCAGCGTGCTCAAATCCCTGCCCAATGCGGTCTGCACGCCTGAGCTCAACATCAAGATGAACGAAGGCGAACCCTTTGAACTCGTGCGACGGCTGCGGGAAAACGCCGCTTTTGGAGACACGACCGAAATCGTTACCCTCGACGGCGTGCGGGCCGAGTATATTGATGGTTTCGGTCTCGCCCGTCCTTCCAACACAACCCCGGTAGTCGTGCTGCGCTTCGAGGCAGACGACGACACGGCGCTCCAGCGCATCCAGCAGGCGTTCCGCACAGCCATCGATGGCGTGTGGCCCGGCTTGCAATTACCGTTCTAGGCCATCAAATGGAACCCGTCACCTCCCAGGCACTGTCCGCTGTAGAAAATAGCCGCCACGAAATGCTGTGCGACGCCGCCCGCACGCTCCTCGGCTGGGATCTCCCGATCGAGGTCATCACGGAAATCACCGGGCTATCCGAAACAGACATCGAAAGCTTGCGCAACGCAAAAGTACAGGACGCGGAATGACTGCCTCTGCTCCCTCCGCTGCCGCCTCACCCGGCAGCAATTTCATTCGTAACATCATCGAAGAGGACAACCGCACCGGCAAATGGAATGGCCGGGTCGCAACGCGCTTTCCTCCCGAGCCGAACGGCTATCTGCATTACGGCCACGCCAAGTCGATCTGCCTCAACTTCGGACTCGCCGAAGCCTATGGCGGCATCTGTCACCTGCGGTTCGACGACACCAATCCGGAAAAGGAAGAACAGGAATACGTCGACGGCATCATCGATGCCGTGAAATGGCTCGGTTTCGACTGGCATCAACACCTGTACTTCGCTTCCGATTATTTCGACATCATGTACGCCTGTGCCGAATCGCTGATCAAGGCAGGCAAAGCCTATGTCGATTCGCAATCCTCGGAAGAGATGCGCAAGCGCCGGGGCACGCTCACCGAACCGGGAACCGACAGCCCCTGGCGAACGCGATCCGCCGAAGAAAGTCTCGACCTTTTCCGCCGCATGAAAGCCGGTGAATTCGTCGACGGCACGTATGTCCTGCGGGCGAAGATCGACATGGCAAGCCCCAACATCAACATGCGCGATCCGGCGATCTACCGCATCCGCCATGTATCCCATCACCGCTCTGCCGGCAGATGGTGCATCTACCCGATGTACACCTTTGCGCACCCCATCGAGGATGCCATCGAAAGCATCACTCACTCGATCTGCACGCTGGAATTCGAGGACCAGCGTCCGTTCTACGACTGGGTGCTCGAAGCCCTGGCCGATGCCGGGCACCTTCCCCGCCCGCTGCCCCGCCAGATCGAATTCGCCCGCCTCAACCTCACCTACACGGTGCTCTCCAAGCGCAAGCTCATCCAGCTCGTCGACGAGGGACACGTCGCCGGATGGGACGACCCGCGCCTGCCCACGCTCTCCGGCGCACGGCGCCGTGGTTTCACCCCGGAAGGCTTTCGCCAGTTTGCCGAACGCATCGGCGTGGCGAAATCCGACTCCTGGATCGACATGAGCGTGCTCGAAGAATGTATGCGCGAGCACCTGAACGAAATCGCTCCCCGGCGCATCGCCGTGCTCGATCCGCTCAAACTCGTCCTCGTCAATTACCCCGAAGGCGAAAGCGAAATCTGTCAGGCGCCGAACCACCCGCTCAAACCCGAACTCGGCAAGCGCGACATGCCTTTTGGCCGTGAGTTGTGGATCGAGCGCGAAGATTTCATGGAAACGCCAGTCAAGGGGTTCCATCGGCTCACTCCCGGCAACACGGTACGGTTGCGCTACGGTTACGTGGTGAAATGCACCGGATGCGAAAAGGACGCCGACGGGCGGATTACAACCGCATTCGCCGAATACTTTCCGGATTCAAAATCCGGCACGCCGGGGGCCGACCACTACAAGGTCAAGGGCAACCTGCATTGGGTCAGCGCCGAACACGCCTACAGCGCCGATATAAAACTCTATGACCGCTTGTTCACCTGTCCCCATCCGGGGCAGCGGCGCGAGGGCGACCCCGAAGGCATGGAGCGCGACTTTCTCGACGATATCAATCCTGATTCGATTCGTGTCATCAAAGCGTTGCTGGAACCGGCTCTCAGGGCAGCCAAACCGGAAGAACGCTTCCAGTTCGAACGTCATGGCTATTTCGTCGCCGACCGCCGCGATTCCGTCGAAGGCGCGCCGACGTTCAATCGCACAGTGGCGCTCAAGGATTCATGGGCGAAATCCGGGGGTGTGCCGTAGCCTGGAATCAACCGCACATAACCTGGGTGTTGGTAAGCGTTTGATTTCACTCGGAGCGCAAGGCATCGACGGCGTTCAGGCGTGCTGCCTGCCGCGCGGGCAGTACACCGGCGGCAAGCCCGATGAGGGCAGAAAAAATTTCAGCGGCAATCGTGAATGACCAGGGCGTAGTGATTGGAAATGAAGGGGCGAAAAACCCCACCAGCCTGGCCAGCCCGATTCCGACTGAGAGTCCGAGCAGCCCGCCGATGGCGGCCAGCGCGACCGCTTCGATGAGAAAGAGGGTGAGAATGGTGTTGCGCCGTGCGCCCAACGCCATCAACAAACCGATTTCGCGTGTGCGCTCGGTGACGGCGATGGTCATGATGGTGATGATGCCGACGGCCCCGACGATGAGCGAGATGCCGCCCAGCCCGCCGATGCTCAAAGTGATGATGCCGAGAATGCTGAGGAGGCGGGCGAGCATTTCTTCCTGCGTCGTCAAGGTGAAATCCTCGCGGCCGTGGCGGGCGGTGAGCGTCTGGCGAATCAGGGAAAGAACGCGCGCGGAATCGACGCTGATGTCGTAGTTGACGCTGATTTTTTCCAGACTGGTGCGGTTGTACAGGGTCATCGCCCGCATGGCCGGGATATAGACCGTATCGTCGATGTCTATGCCGAGAATTTGCCCCTTCGGTTCCAGGACGCCGATGACGACATAACGCTCCCCCCCAATCGTGATGCGTTCGCCGAGCACGTCCGCAGCGCCGAAAAGTTCTTTTTTGAGCGTGTATCCGAGTACCGCCAGCGTGCGGGCATCGCGGCTTTCGCCTTCGGGCAGGAATTGACCGGAGGCGATTTTGAAAGAATACAGATCATGCATCCTTGGGCCGACACCCTGCACCCGGGTCCGGCGCACGCGACCGTTGCCGCGTACTTCGGCGTTCCCTGGCATTTCGGGGTTGCTGATGCCGATATAGGGTATCCGGGCAAGCGCCTCTGCGTCGTCCAGGGTCAAGTCCCGGGCGGTCGTGGGAACCCCTGGCGGACCGCCGCGCGCGCTCCGTCGTCCGGGGGTGACCGTGATGGTGTTGGTTCCGAACTTGGTGAACTCATTGAGGACGTAGTCGTGTATGCCTTCGCCTATCGAGGTAAGCAGAATAACTGCCGCAATGCCGACGGCGATGCCGGACAGGGTGAGAAAACTGCGCAGGCGGTAAGCAGTCATCGCTTGTACGGCAAAGCGGAGAAGATCATGCCAATGCATCGTTTTCGTCCCTCAGCGCCCCGCCAGGGCGAGAACCGGATCGAGCGCCGCCGCCCGCCGCGCGGGCATGACGCCGAAAATCAGCCCGCTGCACAATGCAACGCCCAGCGCCGCCATGACCGCCCATGTCGGCGGCCAGGCGGCCAGAAAGGGCCAACCCAGGCGGATGCCCCATGCGCCGAGATAGCTCAGCATGAGGCCCGATAACGTTCCCATGAGCGACAGAAGCGTGGCCTCGGTGATGAAGATAAAGATGATGTCGCGGTTGTTGGCCCCGATGGCCTTGAGCAGGCCGATTTCGGCGGTACGTTGGGTGACGGCCACCAGCATCACGTTCATTATCAAAATACCGGCGACGATCAGGCTGATCGCGGCGATGCCGGTCAGGCTCATGGTGATGGTATGGAGGATGCGGTCGAACGTCTCAAGTACGGCATCCTGTGTGATCAGCGTGACATCGAGTTCGCCGCCGCGGCGGGCGCGCATGGTTTCTTCGAGTTCGATCCTGACGGGTTCAATGGTGTTGCGCTCGGTGGTTTCGACAAAGATGCTGTACAGGGAATAGGTATTGAAAAGGGAGAGCGCGGAGGCAACGGGAACGATGACCATTTCGTCGAAATTCAATCCCAGTCCCTGTCCGACGGGAGACAAGACCCCGATGACCCGCAGGCGATTGCCGCCGACCCGGATCATCTGGCCGATGGGAGAACTGTCGCCGAACAATTCATGGCGAATGCTTTCGCCGATGACGGCCACACTTCTCTGACGTTGCCAGTCTTCGTTGGGAAGAAAATGCCCCTGCGAGGTGGAGAAGCGGCGGATGTCGAGGTAACTGGCCGTGGTGCCGAAGACCATCGCTTCGCGCAACCGGCTATTGGCGGCCACTTCCGCGCTGCCGAGCGAAACAGGCGCAACGCGGAGTACATGCCTGATGTGCTGCAAGGAGGCGGCATCCTCGATGGTCAGGTCGCGCGGTATTTTGGAGGCGAAGTTTCCAGGCTGAAACCCGCCTGTCTCGGTACGCCCCGGCGTGACGATGATCAGGTTGGAACCCAATGAAATGAATTGGCCGACAACGTAGCTCCGCGTACCGTCGCTCAACGCGGTGAGCATGATGACCGCCGCCATGCCGATCGCCATCGCCAGCACCAGCAACGAAGAGCGTAGTGGGTGAGTAAACGCGGCACGGGCGGCAAAACCCAGGGTATCGGCGGGAGTCATGGTATCCCTGTGGCAGGTGGCACGGGTTTTTTCCGGCTGTCGTCCAGGATGCCATCCGTCATGATCAACCGGCGGCGCGCACGGTGACCCATGTCCGGGTCGTGGGTGACGACGATCAGCGTCGTGCCGACGGCATTGAGATCTTCGAGCAGTTCGACGATTTCCTGGCTGGTGTGCCGGTCGAGATTACCTGTGGGTTCGTCGGCGAGCAGCATGGCCGGTTGCATGATGATGGCGCGGGCAATGGCGATGCGCTGGCGCTGTCCGCCGGAGAGTTCATCCGGGCGATGACCGGCGCGTGAGGTGAGCCCGACCTTTTCGAGCGCATCATTGGCCCGCCTGCGGCGAACTTCAGGCGGGATGCCGCCGAGCATGAGCGGCAGGGCGACGTTCTCGGCGGCGGTCAGGCGAGGGACGAGATGGAAACTCTGAAACACGAAACCGATGCGGTTGCGCCGCACGGCAGCCTGTTCGTCAGAGGAGAGCGTGGTGACATCACGTCCTTCCAGCCGGTAATGCCCGGCGTTTGGCCGGTCGAGCAGGCCGAGAAGGTTGAGCAGGGTGGATTTCCCCGAACCCGACGGCCCCATGATCGCGACGTATTCGCCAGAATCGATACTTACTGATACTGAGGAAAGCGCCCGTACCGTCGTTTCGCCAAGCTGGAAGGTGCGTGTGATGTTTTCGAGTTCGATCTGGGCCATGACAAGAGAGAGCTATCACGGAAGAAATACGGTCATGTCGTTGCCGTTACTTGGAACTCGTTCCGGAGACGCGCGCTCGTACACCCGGAAGCAGGCCCGGAAGATGGAGAGAGGTAATCACACGCTCACCGGCCTCGATGCCGGAAAGAATCTCGGTTTGCTGCCAATTGGCGATGCCGGTTTGAACCGCGCGTTCGGAAACGATGCCTTTTTTGCCGAGTATCAGTGCCCTGTTACCCTCGCGCAATGCGGCGGCGGGGATGAGCAGGGCGCTGTCGCGGGAGGCGAGGACGATTTCAACGTCGACGCTGTAACCGACGAGCAGCCCTTTCGCTTCTTCCGGGTTGACGAAGTCGATATCGACATCCACCGTGCGCGCCTGTTTTTCCAGGGTGGTGATATAGGCCGCGACCCGGCGCACACGCCCGTCGAAACGTTTGTTGCGAATGGCTTCGACACTGATGCGTACCGACTGTCCGGGTTGTATCTTGGGGGCATCGACCTCATCCATCGGAGCCTTGATGTACAGGCAGGAGTCGTCGATCAGTTCGATGGCGGGCGGCACGGCGACGCCGGTGGGAGAGGGAGTGGAAATTTCGCCCAATTCTCCGTTGATCCTGGCAATGGTTCCGTTGAAG
>JAITMK010000137.1 GCA_031277415.1 Azoarcus sp. | reverse complement strand
AAATCAAACGGTGTTCTACCGTACATGGAAACCTGGTGGTACTCGACCTGCGCGACGAAGAAATCATCTATGCCACCAATCGCTTCACGGTCTACGCGCTGTTTCCGGAGTGCAACATTTCCATCCACGTCATGTGGGGACTGAAGAAACAGAACACCGTCCTGGCTACCGGAAAATCCATCCTGGATCGCTCCAGCAAAACCAATATCGGCGAATTGATGCTCGGTTACGAGGGCGGCGGGCATGAAGCGGCGGGAACCTGTCAGATCAACAACGATAGAGCGGACGACGTGCTCAAGGTTCTGATCTCGCGGATCAACGCCGACGGTTGAGCCAGGGCAGTTGCATCGCCACCACGGGCTTCGACCAGCCTACACGGCTTTGATTCATACCTGAACCGTAGGGGCAAATAATTATTTGCCCCTACGAGGCCGTGCATGTTCGACGTTTTCTCTCCATTCCCTTGATGAACGGGTATCCAGCCCGCGTAGGTTGGGATGAGCGAAGCGAATCCCAACATCCAGCCGACCACAAAAACGTTGGGTTTCGCAAGCTCAACCCAACCTACACCCAACCCACATTTTCGTCATTGCAGCGCAACGCGAAGTGAAGTCGCAGAATCCAGACAACGCGTGGATCCTGCGACTTCGCGCAGGATGACAAGCGGTGGATGTAGGGGTAATGCAGACCTCCCCTAAGGGAATAGATCCGTTGTTTCGGAACAAGACCTGAAAGGTCTGTTGAGACATTACACATAAGAGTCATTTCCGAGAACCGCAATGTCTCGGTTCCCCCTGCTTGCCATCGGATAATGTTATTGGCATTATCCGGTAATGTGTTTGATCGCGTTTGGCATACTCCTGGGTGTCTGTTGCCTGCAATGGACGGCAAATTTGCCGTTCTGGGCGGCGTGGGGATGGGCGGTTGCCTGCGCTTCGGCCACCGTGATCCTGCTTTGCAGACATCCCCGCGCAGCAAGGCTATTGCGGGGATGGGGACCGTGTCTGGCGGTGGCCTTTGTCCTGGGATATGCCTGGGCGGCATGGCGTGCCGACGGCCGGATGGCCGACGCCCTCGACCCTGCACTCGAAGGGCGTGATCTGTTGCTTACCGGTGTGATTGCTTCACTACCTGATGATCGGGGGAATGGAATCCGGTTCGTGTTCGAAATCGAACACATGGAGGCCGCCAAAAATTTCGATGCGCCAAATCGCACCAGCGTGCCGCGCCGGGTATTGTTGTCCTGGTATGCCGGGCGCGGCAGCCCCGGGGAGGAGGCGCCACCCATGCCTGTCGTGCGGCCTGGAGAACGCTGGCAGTTGCCGGTGCGCTTGCGGCTACCGCATGGGGCGGCCGTTCCAGGAGTGTTCGATTACGAAGCCTGGCTGCTGGAACGCGGGTTGCGCGCAACCGGGTATGTCCGGGGAAACGGGGTGCTGATCTCGGCGGAGGCAAACGGATGGATGAACCGCGTCCACCGCCTGCGGGAACACATTCGTCAAAAATTCGAGACGGCGCTTCCGGATGCGCCATACCGCGGAATATTGGTGGCACTCGTTATCGGCGAGCAGAGCGCAATCAGTACGGAACAATGGGAAATCCTGCGCCGCACGGGAGTGCTGCACCTGATCGCGATATCGGGGATGCACATCACACTGGTGGCATTTGCCGTGGGCGGACTGTGCGTATCGATATGGCGCAGGGTGCCCTGGCTGATGCGGCGCAGTCCGGCACGGTTGCCCGGCGCGGTGGCAGGAATGATGGCAGCGGGCGCTTACGCGCTGCTTGCCGGATTGGGCGTTCCGGTACAGCGCGCTCTGGTGATGCTCGCGGTGGCCGCCCTGTGCATGACAGCGAGGCGGGAAACCAGCGCCCGCAACGTGTTGTCCCTCGCATTGCTGGGCGTGCTGCTGGCCGATCCCATGGCTCCACTGGCGGCAGGATTCTGGCTCTCTTTCGGGGCTGTGGCGGTGATTCTTCTGACACTGAACGGACGCATCAAACCCGTGCAGAACTGGCAATCGGCGGTCAAGGTGCAACTTGCCATCACGCTGGCGATGGTTCCGGTATTGGTGGCCCTGTTTCAGGGGTTTTCGCTTGCTTCTCCGATTGGCAACGCCATTGCCATTCCAATAGTAAACCTTGCCATCACGCCGCTTGTTCTGTTGGCAGCGATTTTTCCGGCAGATTGGTTGCTCGACCTCGCGCACACGCTGACCGCGTGGATGATGACGGCCCTGCAATGGTTGTCCGGATTTTCCCTGGCCCTGTACGAGCATCCCCTGCCCCCGCCGTGGCTCCTGCCGGTTGCAACGGCAGCGGTATTGTTGTTGATCCTGCCGCGCGGCACACCCGGGCGCCTTGCGGCACTGGCAATCCTGAGCGGTTTTTTTCTCTGGCAGCCGGAACGGCCCCGTCCGGGCGATTTTCGGGCTGCCGTGCTCGATGTCGGGCAAGGACTGGCAGTGCATGTGCAAACGGCGCATCACGACCTGCTCTATGACAGCGGCCCGTTTTTCGGTGATACGAGCGATGCAGGAGAACGCATCGTGGCTCCGTACTTGCGCGCGCTAGGAGTCGGACGGCTCGATGCGGCATTGATCTCCCATGATGACACCGACCATGCGGGCGGACTGAAAAGCGTGCAAAGGCGCGTCAGGATCGATGAAATCTTCGCAGGCGGCGAGATAAGCGAACCCGGAACATCACCGCCGCGCGGTACATGGAATGCGCGCGAAGCGCAACTTGCGCCCGTGCGCGGCACACCGTGTGTCGCCGGGTTGCGCTGGCGCTGGGACGGTGTCGATTTCACCGTGCTTGCGCCTGCCGAACTCTCCGGCAAACGGCGCAGCAATGCCGAATCCTGCGTATTGCGAGTCAGCGCGGCAGGCGGCACGTCGCTGCTTCTGACCGGCGATCTCGGAGAGGCCGGTGAAATGGAACTCGTTCGACAGCACGGCGCGGAACTGAAAAGCACGGCTGTCGTGGCCGGACACCACGGCAGCCGCACATCCTCCTCCATGGCGTTCGTTGAAGCGACCTATCCCGAAGTGGTGATTTTTTCGTCAGGCTACCGCAACCGGTACGGTCATCCGCATCCGCATATCCTGGCTCGATGGGCAAGGACGGCTGCCCGTCCGTATCGCACGGATACAGGCGGAACGGTGCAACTTAAAGCCGAAGATGGACACATGACAGCCGATACCTGGAGGGAAAAGCATCAACGCTACTGGCATGGACGCTGAATTGCTGCGTTCAGGGAACAGAGAATTAAGTCCGTCAGAGCATGTTGCCAGTACGAGCATTGGCGTTAAAATCGCATGGTTTTACTTTTATGTCTTTCGTACCAAACACGGAGGGAATTCTCATGCTGAAATCTGTGTGTGTATCTGCATTGCTCTGTATGGCTGCTGTATCAGGCGGTGCGCTGGCTGCGGAGAAAATCAAGATCGGCTTTCCCATCCCCCTGACGGGCGAAATTCCCAAGGTCGGGGAATCCTCCAAATACGCTGCGGAACTCTTCCGGGAAGAAATCAACGCCAAGGGCGGACTTCAAGTGGGCGACAAGAAATACCCGCTGGAGTTCATCTACGAGAACAACGAATCCAAACCCGACGCCGCCGTCAATGTCACGCTCAAGCTGATAACCCGCGACAACGTCCTGGCAATCATCGGCCCGCAGTCTTCCCGTCAGGCGGTTCCTGCCGGGGGTGTGGCAAACAACAACGAAACGCCCATGATTACGCCCTGGTCGACCAATCCCGAGGCCACGAAGAACCGTCCCTGGGTATTCCGCGCGGCGTTCCTCGACGATTTTCAGGCTCCCGTCGCTGCGAATTTCGCTGCCAAACAATTCAAAGCCAAGAAGGCAGCGGTTTTTTTCGAGGTTTCCAACGATTACTCCAAGGGATTGGCTGATTCCTTCAAGGGAGTCTGGGAGAAGCAGCACGGCAAGGGTTCTGTGGTGGCTTTCGAGTCCCACGGCCCCAGAGACCACAATTTTTCCGCCCAGTTGACCAAGATTATCGCCGCCAAGCCGGATTTCATCTTTTTGCCGGAAAACTACAATTTTGTCGCGTTGATCGTGCCGCAGGCGCGTAGGCTCGGCTACAAGGGGCAGTTTATGGGGTCTGACGCCTGGGGTTCCGCCGAATTGATGAAACTTTGCAGATCCGCCTGCAGGGGTTTGTTCTTCTCTACCCATTACGCAGCCGCCGGTGCGCAGGGGGCCACCAAGGAGTTCATCGACAAATACAACAAAAAATACGGCTATGTGCCGGACGATGTGGCCGCCCTGACATGGGACGCGGTGGCCTTGGTAACGGGGGCAATCCAGCAAGTTGGCGCACTGGACAACGACACGCGGAAAATGCGCAAGGCCATTCGTGACAATCTGGCGACCGTCAAGGAATTCAAGGGCATTACGGGCAACATGCGCTTCGACGAACAGGGCGACCCGATCAAATGCGCGGTCATCGTCGAAATCGACCAAAAGGGAGATTTCACCTTCAAGGAGTCCGTCTGTCCATGACGCATTGACCACCGTTTCCCGCCGCTTTCACTTTGTGGCTGCGGCGGGAAAAACGCAAAAATACAGGACTCAGCGGCATGGAGTTTTCCCTGCAAAACAGCATAGTGAATTTCCTGCAGCAATGCGCCAATGGCTTGGAAATAGGCAGCTTTTACGCCCTGATCGCTCTGGGCTACTCGCTAGTGTATGGCGTTTTGCGACTTATCAATTTCGCCCACGGCGATGTTTTCATGGTAGGGGCCTATCTGGGCTTTTTTATTTCTACCGCCCTGCTTGCGCCAGAGGGGATGTCCGGTTTATCTCCCATAGCAACGTTGATTCTGGCCATTCCGCTCACGATGATCTTTACCTCTCTGCTGGGGGTCTCGTTGGAGCGGGTTGCTTATCGCCCCTTGATGCGCAAGGGAGCACATCGGCTTTACGTGGTCATTACCGCATTGATGTGCGGACTCATCCTGCAAAACGGCAACGTGGCCCTGCTCGGCGCCAGCCACAGTGCGTTTCCTGAACTCGTGCCTGTAGTTGTTTATGACGTATGGGGCGTCAATATAAACAACGTTATGCTTTTTATTGTCATTACAGCTGTTCTGGTTTTTCTCGCGCTGCATTTCATCGTATCAAGAACACGCATGGGCATGGCAATGCGCGCGGTATCCTGGGATAAATTTGCCTTGCCGCTCATGGGCATCCCACTCAATAAGGTGATTGTTTTTACTTTTGTGCTCGGATCAGCTGTTGCAGGGCTTGGCGGTTTTCTCCACGGCATGTCTTACCCGGTGCTGGAACAAGACATGGGTGCATCAATTGGATGGAAAGCGTTTATCGCGGCTGTCGTCGGCGGGATCGGTGAAGTTCGCGGGGCTTTTGTTGGCGCCTTTTTGCTGGCCTTTGTGGAAACCATGGTAAATGCTTTTCTACCCTCTACATACAGCGACCTTTTTGCCTTTTCCATCCTGCTCCTCATTCTCTGGCATCGGCCTACCGGTATTTTCGGCAGGCCCCTGACAGCAAAAATATGACGAAAGCCTCGCCATGCAACGTTACGCCATCAACATTCTCTTATGCGCCGCCGCCCTCATACTTGTGGGGCTTGCTCATGCAGGAAAGCTGGACGGTTACGTATTGCACGTCATCACGCTCATAGGCATCAACTGCATCTTTGCACTCAGCTTGAATCTGGTAAACGGCTACATGGGTGAATTTTCCTGCGGCCACGCAGGTTTCATGTGCGTGGGAGCCTTAACAGGGGCGCTGCTTTCGGTGGCGCTTTTTACCGATAGCACACTTTTTGGCACGGCGATTTTTGCATCGCACTGGGCGCCGTTTCTCTTCCCGCTTGTACTTATCGGAGCCATGATTACCGCAGCGCTGGCTGGCCTGATCGTGGCGCTGCCATCTTTCAAGACGCGCGACGACTATCTGGCCATCATCACTATCGCCGCCAACCTCATTATTATTTCCATCTTCAACAATATTGACGCCATTGGCGGCCCGCGCGGTTTTTTAGGCCAGCAGCAAACGATCAACGCCATGTCGAACTTTATCAAGCTGCCCTGGATGCTTATCTGGACGCTGATTGGCGTTTTCATCTGCGTGATAGTCATTCGCCGCCTGATGACCAGCACCTACGGTAAAGGCGTTTCCGCTGTTTGCCAGAATGAAGTTGCGGCAGAGATGATGGGCGTAAACACCAATCGCGTCAAAATCATGGCCTTTATGGTTTCCTCCGGCCTTGCCGGGTTGGCTGGCGTGTTGTATGCCCACCATATTGACTACGTGAATCCGAAATCCTTTGATTTGCTCAAATCCACCGAAGGCCTGGTCATGGTGTATCTGGGCGGGATGGGTTCCATTACGGGCGTGCTGATGGCAGCAGTCGCTTTCACATTGCTGGTCGAATCGCTGCGGTTCATCATTCCGATGCTCAACAACGGCCTTCACAGCATTGGCCTGTTGCCGGAAAGCTATCACCTGGATCAGAAATGGGCATGGGTCTTCATTCCGCTGATGCTGATATTGCTAATGCGGTTTCGCCCGGAGGGCTTTCTCGGAAACCGGGAATTGACACACGTATTTCCGCGCCTGAAGCGCTGGATTACCCTGAAATGATTCCTGCACAGACAATCAACGCCCATGCCTCTTCTTAAAATCTCCGGTCTCACGCAACGTTTCGGCGGCATCCAGGCGCTTTCGGACTTCTCCTTTCAACTGGAAGAACACGAGATCGTCGGGCTGATCGGCCCCAACGGAGCCGGGAAAACCACGGTTTTCAACATTGTTTCCGGCTTCTACAAACCGACCGAAGGCAAGGTCGTTTTCAACGGACGGCGAATCAACGGCCTGAAGCCGCATCAGATTACAGCGCTTGGCATGGCGCGCACGTTCCAGAATATCCGGCTCTGGAACAACATGACGGTACTGGACAACATGCGGTTGGCTCGTTACGCATGGCTCGGTTACAGCTTCTGGAGCGCCATTTTTCGCACGCAGCGCTACCGCCGGGCGGAAAAAAACATCGAAAACCAGGCGCGCGAAGCACTGGAGATGATGGAACTGACGGACTATGCCGAGGAGTTGCCCAAGAACCTGCCCTACGGCCTGCAACGCCGTGTGGAACTGGCCCGCGCGCTGGCCAGCAAACCCCGGCTGCTCTTGCTGGACGAACCCGCAGCGGGGTTGAATTCCTCCGACGCCGACGATCTCATCCATTTCATCCGCTGGATACACGATGAATTCAAACTGTCGATCTGGATGATCGAACATCAGATGAAAGTGGTCATGAGTCTGTGCCAACATCTGACCGTCATCGATTTCGGCTGCACCATCGCTTCGGGCACACCGGAAGAAATCCGGAACAACCCCGACGTCATCAAGGCTTATCTGGGGGACGACACACTCTGATGTTACGTGTAAGCAACCTGAAAGCGGCCTACGGCAAAATCGAGGCACTGCACGGCATCTCCTTCCATGTGGAAAAAGGAGAGATCGTCACGCTGATCGGCGCAAACGGCGCGGGCAAATCCACCGCACTCAAGGCGCTGATGCGTCTTCCGCCGCCGGAATCCCCCACCGTGACCGGCGGCGATATCACCTTCAACGACGTTTCCATTTTGGGAATGCCTGCGCACCGTATCGTCCACGACCTCAAAATGACCCTCGTGCCCGAGGGGCGCCACATCTTCGGCAACCTCACGGTGATGGAAAACCTGCAACTGGCTTCCTGGTCGCGGAAAGGAGAAGACACGGACAAGGAGATCCAGCATGTTTTCGACCTGTTCCCGCGCCTTGCGGAACGAGCGAAGCAAAGGAGCGACACGCTCTCCGGCGGCGAACAGCAGATGCTTGCCGTAGGCCGCGCACTCATGACGAAATGCACCGTGCTGCTACTGGACGAACCCTCGATGGGCCTGGCCCCGCTCATTATGTACGACATGTTCCGCACGCTGAAAAGGCTCAACACCGAGGGTTTGACCATCGTCGTAGTCGAACAGAACGCGCACCTCGCCCTGAAAGTGGCGGACAGAGGCTACGTGCTGGATACCGGCAAAATCGTCGCCGAAGGCCCCGCCGAAGAACTGCTGCACAAGCCGGAAATCAAGGCGGCGTATCTGGGCGGGTAGGTTTGGCGGCATTTACGCCCACCACAACATGGGTACCCGATCTGGTCGCCGTGATAGACGGATTTTCTGCGTTCACGCTTGCACATCGCCTCGCTTTGCATGAAACTGCCTGCCCACACAAAAGGGAAGGAGCACGCCATGACCTACCTCCAGGACACGAAGCCCATTACCCTTGTCGAATTGGGCAAGATGCGCGCCGAGGGTCGCAGGATTGCCATGCTGACCTGTTACGACGCCAGTTTTGCTGCGCTGTTCGACCGTTGCGGCGTCGATACCATCCTGGTCGGGGATTCGCTTGGTAACGCCATTCAAGGGCAGACAAGTACGTTGCCCGTCACGCTCGATCACATGGTCTATCACACCGAATGCGTGTGCCGGGGTGCGAAACGCGCGTTCGTCCTCAGTGACCTGCCCTTCGGCAGTTATCAGGAAAGCCCTGCCCAGGCCATGCGGAGCGCTGTCCGGCTGATGGCCGCTGGCGCGCAGATGGTGAAACTCGAAGGCGGTGAGTTCATGGCCGAGACCGTGCGTTTCCTGGTTGAACGCGGCGTGCCGGTCTGCGCTCATATCGGCCTGACCCCGCAATCGGTGCACCAGTTGGGCGGATATCGCATACAGGGGCGCGGCGACGCCGGGGCGGCTCGCCTCAAAGCCGATGCACGGGCGCTGGAACAGGCGGGTGCGAGCCTGCTCGTGATGGAGATGGTTCCCGCCGGGCTGGCATCTGAAATTACCGCCGCAACGACGACGGTAGCCACCATCGGCATCGGCGCAGGGCCGGAGTGCCACGGGCAGGTGTTGGTGATGCACGACATGCTCGGCGTATTCCCCGGCAAGACGGCGCGCTTCGTGCGCAATTTTATGCAGGGGGTCACGACCATAGAGGAAGCTGTTTCAACTTATGTTTCCTCGGTCAGAGATGGCACTTTCCCCGCGCCGGAACACTGTTACTGAGAGCAGAAACATGCGCATCCATGCATCTGTTGCCGCCTTGCGCGAAGCGCGCGCCCCGGTCGGGCGTGTTGCATTCGTTCCCACGATGGGCAACTTGCACGACGGGCATATCGCGCTCGTGCGCGCGGCCTGCCAACATGCCGACACCGTCATCGCCAGCGTTTTCGTCAACCGTCTGCAATTCGGCCAGGGCGAGGATTTCGATAAATATCCGCGCACTTTCGAAGCCGATTGCGAAAAGCTCGCCGCAGCCGGAGCCGATCACCTGTTCGCTCCGGATGAAGCGCAGATGTACCCGCAGCCGCAACGTTACTGCGTCGAACCCGATCCGGAACACGCCTCCATTCTCGAAGGCGCTTTCCGCCCCGGCCATTTCAGGGGCGTGGCGACCGTCGTGCTCAAGCTCTTCAACATCGTGCGGCCCGACATAGCCATTTTCGGCAAGAAGGATTACCAGCAGGTCATGGTGCTGAAGAACATGGTGCGCGAACTGGCCTTGCCAATCGAGATCATCGCCCTGGATACGATCCGCGCCGCCGACGGTCTGGCGCAGTCCTCACGCAACGGATACCTGTCAGCGGAGGAACGCGCCGAAGCGCCTCGCCTGTACCAGCAACTCTCTGCCGTCGCCGAGGCCGTGCGTAACGGCGCGCATGATTTCACCCGCCTGGAAACTGTCGCGCTGGCCGAATTGGAACGGCACGGCTGGAAACCGGATTACCTGACTGTGCGCCGCCGTGCCGACCTGCAAACACCCAAAGAACCGGGAGAACCATTGGTCACGCTCGCCGCCGCCCGCCTGGGAACGACGCGGTTGATCGATAATGTCGAGATCTGATTCACTCCTGCGCCTCTCTCTCCCCTGCCCTTTCCGCAGGCACATGGGGCTGTAAACCGGGATCGCCAGAATTTTCACCGCCCCGATTTCAAACCCTGCCACGAGTGCGCCCAGGCCGGTTTTCCTGTTGTCACTCCGGAAGGTGCCGTGGCGAACCGGTTTTAAAATTTGTTTTTCTCCGGGTATACCGTCACTAGCTGGCAAGGCAAAAAAAGAGGAAACTACTAAAGGAGACAAGCGTTTCACTGGAAGCTATTGAAACACTGATGGCAATTATATTTTATAATAATTCATGCACATGTCGATTGCGCAGTTTTACCCCCAGATTCTCGAACAGGCAGAAAATGCCATTGTAGTAGTCGACGAAGACGATAGTATCGTTTTCTTCAACAGTAATGCCGAACGTCTGTGGGGGCGCAACCGGGATACTGTACAGGGAGCCGACATTTCGCTCCTGATGCCCCCGCTGAAAGACGATCAGCAAACTCAGCTTCCGAACCAGTCCGGCATCAATCTTCTCGTTGGTCACCATGTGGAATTACCCATCGAGCGGCCCAACCACACGCGGGTATGGGCAGAAATATCCGTTTCGCGTATCGAGATAACCGGCCGCGCCCTGTACCTGATCATTGCCAAGAACATTACGCTCCACAAGGTACATAAGGCGTTGCGTCATCATGTCCTGCAGGTCATGGTGAATACGGAATCGCTACAAGAGGTTCTAAGCCTGCTCTGTCAGGAAATCAACCGTATCGCGCCCGAAATCTCCGTCAGCATCGCCAAACTCAATGCTAACGGTCGTTTGTACATGCTGGCCGCGCCGGATTTTCCGTCTGAATACATCAGCCAGACCAGCGACGTTGAAATCGGCCCTCAATCTTCCCCTCCGGGGCTCGCCGCGTTCCGTGGCGAACCCGTGCTCGCCAGGGATATTGAAAACGATCCCGGCTGGACAACCGGCAAACACGAAGTATTGAAGCTGGGCTACAAGGCATGCTGGGCAGTTCCGATAAAGGCGCGTGACAGCCGCGTGATCGGCGTACTGGTCTTTTACTACCGTGTCTGTCGGCGACCGAACAAATTGCACGCGCAACTGGCCGAAGTCGCAACATCCCTTTGCATGCTGGCAATGGAACAGGCACAGTCACGCGCGCGCATTCATCATCTGGCTTTTTTTGACAATCTCACCAACCTGCCCAACCGCAGTCTCCTGAATGTCCAGGCGAGTCAGGCCATCGCACAAGCTGTCCGCGACAACGCGCAACTGGCCGTATTGTTCATCGATGTCGATCACTTCAAACAGGTCAACGATTCTCTTGGGCACCCTGCCGGAGACGCTCTGCTGTGCATCATCGCCGAGCGCCTGCGCGAAGCGATACGCGAAGTCGACATCCTTTGCCGCTATTCAGGGGACGAATTCGTCATTGTCCTCACTCAATGCGACAGCGTGCATGCCACCGACCTCGCCGGCCGCCTGCTTTCAGTGCTCTCCGCGTCATGCCAGGTCGGTGAAGTCTCCCTGGCCCCTGCGTGCAGCATCGGCATCAGCCTGTTCCCGGAAGATGGGCGCGACATGGATACGCTGATCCATACTGCCGACATGGCAATGTACCAGGCCAAGCAAAAGGGTCGTAACTGTTTCAGTTTTTTCAGCGGCCAGTTGAACCTGCTCGCCAAGGAGCGTTTCGCGCTCGAATCGGCCCTGCGCGAGGCGCTCGAAACCAACCGGCTCAAACTCTACTACCAGCCCCAGGTCAACATCGAATCCCATCTGCTGCACGGCATTGAAGCCCTCGCACGCTGGAACGACCTTCAGTTCGGGTACATTTCTCCGACCCGCTTCATTCCACTGGCCGAAAAATGCGGTTTGATGAGTTACCTGAGCCGGTGGGTATTGAACGAAGCCTGTCGTCAGCTTGCGCAATGGCGCCAACGAGGCTTCACCATCCCGTCGGTATCCGTTAACCTGTCGCCCAGCGATTTCCATAATCTGAAGCTGCCGCAATATCTTGAGGCCATTCTTCGTTCCCACGGCCTGCTTCCCGGTGACCTCCTGATTGAAATAACCGAAAATGTGCTGATGGATTCCAACCCGAACGCAATGCGCATCATCAACGAAATCCACGCACTCGGCGTGCGCCTGTCGATCGATGATTTCGGAACCGGTTATTCCAGTCTCGCCTACCTGCGCAACCTGCCGATAGACGAGCTCAAACTCGACCAATCTTTCGTGCACGACCTTGTTCGTGACCGGTCTACACGGGCGTTGACCAATGCGGTCATGCACATCAGCGACAGCATGAATCTCCTGGCCGTCGCCGAGGGTGTCGAACACTCGACACAACGTAATCTTCTCAAGGCACAAGGCTACCAAATCGTCCAGGGCAACCTGTTCTCCCCCCCATTACCTCCGGAGGAATTGGAAAACTGGCTGGGAGAGAATCTCTCCTTCACCCAATGGCGGTAAAAATAGAAGAAATTCATCATGATCGGTCGCATATCGGGCATTTTGCTTGAAAAAAAACCTCCGCAAATCCTCGTCGAGGCAGGCGGCATAGGCTACGAACTGGACGTGCCGATGAGCACCTTTTGTGATTTGCCTGCTTGCGGCGAAAAGGTGCAGCTTCACACCCATTTCGTCGTGCGCGAAGATGGGCACTTCCTCTATGGTTTCGCTACCGATGAAGAACGCGCGGTTTTTCGCCAACTCATAAAGATTTCCGGTATTGGCGCACGCACGGCCCTTTCTGCCCTTTCCAGCCTGTCGGTCGACGAATTGACTCAGGCGGTTGTGCTCCAGGAAACAACCCGCCTGATGACGATCCCCGGCATCGGAAAAAAGACTGCCGAACGCCTGCTTCTGGAACTGCGCGGAAAACTCGGCACTGTCCCGGGCGCTCCAAGGCAGGCACCTCATGCCGACGCATCAGCCTCCGGCAACCGCGTCGACATTCTGAATGCCCTGCTCGGTCTCGGCTACAGCGAACGTGAAGCGCTCGCCGCCATGAAAGGGCTCACCGATACCATAGACATCGCAGAAGGTATACGGATGGCGCTCAAGCAATTGGTAAAGGCATAAATAGCTGTCAAAAAAATAATAATAAAAACCACAACATGCTGCGCCCGGCCTGAAGCGTATCGTTACGCTTCCGAAGCGTATGAGCCCGCGTAGGTTGGGATGAGCGAAGCGAATCCCAACATCCAACCGACCACAAGAACGTTGGGTTTCGCAAGCTCAACCCAACCTACACCCAACCCGCCATCCTTTACAGCATTTCGCGGCGTTCTTTCAGGCAATTAGCCTGGTTCACTAAAAGTACCTGTGACAGAAATTTCGTGGGCAGGTCAAAGAAATACATCACATATGTCGGAAAACTTTACATGTTTATTCATACGGAAAATTTTATTTAATAAATATATATACTTATAAACTGGCTCGGTTTGTGCTTACGTAGGAGTACTTATTTGTGCATACTGCCAAAAGGAAGGCTTCACCATGAAAAAAGAAACAATTCGCACGTTGTTTGCCACCGGCATTTTGGCATGCGCTGCTTCAGCCTCGCATGCGGCCGTCGTCAATAATTGGGACTTTGTGCTCGATATGCAATGGGATACCCAGAGAGGCAAGACCGTTTTCAGTGCCGGCATGTGGGGCGTTCACCCCGGTATCGGATCGACGTCCGTCTCCTCCAGCATGATCAGTTGGGGGGCTACCGGCGGAAGCTTTAACAGCCTCAGTCCAAACACTGCACGTAGCGGGCTCGAAATTACCCGGCCCAATGCCGTTGGAAGCATTGGAACTTCCTTTGAAGGGCAGACTCCTGTCACGGCACAGGCGAATATGTTCACGCATCACAACCGCGCGATATCAGGCACTTTCCAATCCCTGACACGCGCCTCGATGGATGTGTCGGTTCAGTTGATGCTCCCCGGCACTGGCGATTCCGTGGTCAATATCGGCAAAACATTCGATGTGCATTTTTTTGAAACACCGAATGTCGGCGGGCAGTGCGTATGGGGGCTGTGTGACAACGATATCTTCGCGGTCATTTCCGGGATGGATCTCACAAGCACATTCACATACGATGGTCAGCAATACGTTCTCAATTACTTTGAAGCTACTGACCATATCAAACCTCTCTCGAATCTCGCGTGCAAGGAAATGGGCTTCGCGGGAGGAGCGTGCTACGGCTTCACGACATTCGAAAACAGCCGGACTGACGTGAACTTCAACCTCTCGATCACTGCTGTTCCCGAGCCTGAAACCTATGCGATGCTGTTGGCGGGCCTGGGGTTGGTCGGCGCTGTGGTTCGCCGTCGGCGCAACGCGCTCAATGTCAACTGAACGAACAATGTAGCATTGCGCCACTCGCGCGAAAATCAAGAAAATCAAATCTGAAAACTTCGGGGTCTGGATCCAGACCCCGAAGTTTTTTCTTTTGAGCAAAGCCATTCCAGGGACACCCTGATCTATTCCTTCTACCACGTCGGAGTAGGAATAAATCAAGTACCTAAACCAGCGCCTCCGAACCGGAACACATGGTGAATTCGTTTCCGTCGAAAACCAGCCAGACAGCCTGATCACGCCAGTCAGGAAGCACATGCCGTTCGCAGCGATGACCGTCTATCAGATAGGTATGACGCGCCGGACGATGCGTATGGCCGTGTATCAGGGTGGGATAGGCGTGGGAACGCAACAGGCTGGCGACGGCGTCGGCGTTGACATCCATGATTTCCGCTCGTTTTTCGTGTTTGGCAATTTCGCTCTGTTCGCGCGCCTTGTTGATGAAATTCCGCCGCACGTCCAGTGGTTTGGAAAGAAATTCGGCCTGCCACTCGGGATTGCGCACTTGAAGGCGAAAAGCCTGGTAATCATGGTCGTCGGTACACAACGAGTCGCCATGAGAAAGCAGTAATGTCCGCGTACCGAAACGGATTGAAGTCATATCGGCAAGAAGCTGTACGCCGCTGGCACGGGCAAAGCCCTCCCCGGCAAGGAGGTCACGATTCCCCGTCATGAAATAAACGGCGGTTCCGGCAGCGACGGTTGCGTTCAGGGCTTCGCATATGTCCCGGTTAAAAGCCGACTCGATATCATCGTCGCCTGCCCAGTATTCAAACAGGTCGCCGAGGATGAAAACGCTACCCGCCTGCTTTGCCGGGCCGACGATAAAATCGAAGAAAGCAGCGGCAGCCTGCGGTCGTTTGTCGGTCAGATGCAAATCAGCCACAAACAGGGCTGGCAACCCCGGCACGACCCCCGTTACCTGATCGGCTGAGGTGAATTCAGATAATTTCGGCACGTTCGATAACGATGTCTTCTTTGGGAACATCCTGATGAAAACCTTTGTTTCCGGTAGCAGCTTGACGGATTTTATCGACGACATCCAGACCGTCGCTGACATGGCCGAATACGCAGTATCCCCAGCCTTGTGAATCGGGGGAACGGAAGTCGAGAAAGGTATTGTCAACGACATTGATGAAGAACTGCGCGGTTGCAGAATGCGGATCGCTGGTACGAGCCATGGCAATGGTTCCGCGCGCGTTCTTGAGTCCGTTATCGGCTTCGTTCTTGATGGAACTGCGGGTCTGTTTTTCTTTCATTCCCGGTTCGAAACCGCCGCCCTGAATCATGAAATTGTCGATTACACGATGAAACACGGTGTTGTCATAGTGGCCGGAAGTGACGTAATCAAGGAAGTTTTCAACCGTGGTTGGGGCCTTTTCGGCATCAAGTTCAAGCGTAATGACTCCGTGGTTTGTATGGAGTTTGACGGTCATGCGCGGATCCTCGGGTTTATTGGGTTCTATTACGTTTTGTTGAAGCGCCCTTGCGGCTCGGAGGGGCGACAGGCTTCTCTTCCAGGGCTGGCGCGTTCTCAAGGATGCGGGCCGACTCGATGACGACGGCGCTGACAGGAACGTTTTCATGCAAGCCCTGGGGCTGAGTCGGGCGATTTTCGATTTTCTGCACGATGTCCATCCCCTTGATCACCTTGCCGAATACGGCGTAACCCCACCTTTTTGAATCGGGCGCGCGGAAGTTGAGAAAATCGTTGTCGGCCACGTTGATGAAGAACTGCGCTCTTGCGGAATTCGGGTCGCTGGTGCGCGCCATTGCCACGGTTCCGGTTTCGTTCTTCAGACCGTTGTTGGCTTCGTTTTCGATGGGCGCGCGAGCCTGCTTTTCCGTGAGGGTTTCATCCATGCCGCCGCCCTGGATCATGAAGCCTTTGATGACACGGTGGAAAATTGTGCCATCGTAGTATCCGTCCCGGACGTAGCTCAGGAAGTTTTCGGTTGTCCTGGGAGCAAGTTCTTCGTCGAGTTCAAGCACGATTTGACCGAGATTGGTCTTAAGTTCCACCTGCGGATTGGTTGCGTGGGCAGCAAGAGTACAAAGGCCGAAGGCCAGGAAAGCAAGGAGTTGTCGGGTCATGTTAGCTCCGGGAAATCTGGAAATATTTACGGGCAGGTCGTCTGACGGAAAATGACATGCCGGTGGAAACGGTACTTTTGTCGTGCTATACTTTGGCAGAACATATCCGGGTAGCGCCGGATTTTAGCAATAACTCTCCCGTACTCAAAACGAAAATACACTTTGACGCTGACACATTTATGTGGCGGCGTTTTCCCCAAGATCGTCATGCTTACAATTCACAATTCTTTCCGCCGCAGCAAGGAAGTATTCTATCCCATCGAGCCCGGACGTGTCGGGGTGTATGTATGCGGCATGACAGTGTACGATTACTGCCACCTGGGGCATGCGCGGGTGATGGTCGTCTTCGATATGGTAGTGCGCTGGCTGCGGATGTGTGGCTATGAAGTGTGCTACGTGCGCAACATTACCGACATCGATGACAAAATCATTCGCCGGGCACAGGAAAACGGCGAATCGATTCGTGCGTTGACAGACCGTTTCATTGCAGCAATGCACGAGGATGCGGACGCTCTCGGAGTGCTGCGTCCGGATTTTGAACCGAGAGCGACCGATTACGTCACCGACATGCAGTCGTTGATTTCGAAGCTGGAAGAAAAGGGCCTGGCTTACGTTGCCGCCAATGGCGATGTGTGTTACGCGGTGCGCCGTTTCCCGGACTACGGACGCCTGTCGGGCAAAACGGTAGATGAACTGCGCGCCGGTGAACGGGTGGGCATTGTCGGCGACAAGAACGACCCGCTCGATTTTGTGCTCTGGAAGCAGGCCAAGGCGGATGAACCAGAAGAAGCGAAGTGGGATTCGCCCTGGGGGCGCGGAAGGCCGGGCTGGCACATCGAGTGCTCGGCGATGAGCTCAAGATTGCTTGGCAGGCATTTCGACATTCACGGTGGCGGGCAGGATCTCCAGTTTCCGCACCACGAAAACGAAATTGCTCAGTCCGAGGGAGCGCATGGCTCACGCTTTGTCAATTACTGGATGCACAACGGATTTGTGCGCGTCGATGATGAAAAAATGTCGAAATCGCTTGGAAATTTTTCAACGATTCGTGACGTACTTGGCAAATATGATCCGGAAATCGTTCGTTTTTTCATGTTGCGTACGCACTACCGCGGTCCTCTCAATTATTCTGACAAGCACCTAGATGATGCTCGCCAGGCGCTTGCGCGGTTATACAACGCAGTCAAGGCGGTTCCTCCCCGGGAAACGCCTGAAATAAATTGGTCGAGTATTTGGGGGGAACGTTTTCGCGCGGCGATGGACGAAGACTTTAACACTGTCGAAGCTCTGGCAGTACTTTTCGACCTGGCTGGTGAGGCCAATCGTAGCGGAGATATCGAACTTGCAGGACAGATTCGTGCACTGGCACAGGTGTTGGGGCTGCTCTTCCGCGAAGCGGATGAGTTTCTCCAGTCCGGGACCGAAAATGGAGTATCAGGGTTGGATGTCAACGGGATTGAAGCGCGTATTGCCGCTCGCGCGGCAGCCAGGACGGCTCGCAACTTCGCCGAAGCGGATCGTTTGCGCGCTGAATTGCTTGCCGAAGGCATCGTTCTTGAAGATGGATCTCATGGAACGTGCTGGCGGCGTGTTTGAAGAAGATACAAGCCTGTCGGCTTGACCGGTTGGAGGAGTATCCGGGCAAGGAGTGCCGTGATCGGGGGCTGTTCCCAGATCCGGTATATCAAGTGGTTTTTTTGGGTAGGAAAAACAAATGCGAGAGAAAGACATTTGCCGAATTGCGGTATTTTATGATGGCGCTTACTTTTTCAAGGTCAGCAGCTATTACGTTTATCAACACGAACGGCGTGCCCGTTTATCGTTTCGCGGGGTGCATGACTTTATCATTTCCGAGGTTGCGCAGCGTGAGGGCCTCTCGCCCAGCCGCTGTCAGATTGTAGATGCAACCTATTTTCAGGGACGTCTGACTGCGCAACAAGCGTTAGAGCAGGATCGCCTGTTTTCTGATCGTGTTTTTGAAGATGCCTTGACGCGCGCCGACATTGCGCTGTTCCAGCAACATCTGGCGTTTCGCCCTGACGGTTCCTTCGAGGAAAAACGCATCGATGTCTGGTTGGCGCTCGAAGCCTACGAAATGACCAGCCTCAAAAAATACGATGTCTGTGTACTCATTACGGGAGACGGTGACTTCGTGCCGCTCGTGCGCAAACTCAATACCCTGGGCGCACGGGTAATGTTGCTGGGCTGGGAATTCGAATATGACCGCGAAGACGGTCGCACGATGCGCACGCAGGTTTCAACCGGTCTGATCGACCGCGTCAATTACCCGGTACTGATGAAACCCCTGATCGATGATCGCGCCCGGCGGCATGATCCGCTGATCGACAATCTGTTCTTGCCGCAAAGCATGCAGAACGAATGGGAATGGCGCCCTCAGCACCGCGAGAACGGCCAACGCACTCTGCCGGAAGGGTTCGTCGAAGGTGTCGAATGCCAGGGAACGATCGTCAACCTCATTGCCGGCAAGGGTTATGGTTTTATCAAACCTGCCTCGGGAAGCGATAATTATTTCTTCCATGCCAGCGATCTGATCGATATCGGCATCGACGGCCTGCGTTACGACGATAGAGTCCTGTTTGTAACCGCACGCGGCGACAAGGGCATTGTCGCCAAGAACGTCCGTTTGAATCCGGATCACGATGATGCCGAAGACGAGGACGAGGACGGCTACATCCAGGAAGACGATTGCAGCGACATGGAAGAACACGACGCGCTGTCTGTGCGCAGTTGAACACATCGCGCTGGCTGGTTTGTAGGGGCGTTGCATGCAACGCCCTTGCAAAAACCCCACCGCATGCAGGTAATTTGAGGGGCGTTGCATGCAACGCCCCTGTGGGGCCGTGCATGTTCGACGTTTTCTCGTCATTCCCTTGATGAGCGGGAATCCGGTAGCCGATCAATATTGCTGGCTGTCTCTCCACATGTCGCGCGTGAAATGCACGACGCGATTGCGGCCTGTTGCCTTGGCGTTGTAAAGGGCAACGTCGGCGAACTTGACTGCTTGCCAGAACGTTTTGCTGTCGCCGGGAAAATCGGCTATGCCAATGGAAATGGTTCGTTGCAGAGTGGCGCCCCCGTAAGAAATCTTCATGGACTCCACCATGGAGCGGATTTTTTCGGCCACGCTGAGGGCATACGCGCTGGAAGTGTCCTGTAAAACAACCATGAATTCCTCGCCGCCGTAACGGACAACGATATCAGAAGAGCGTACCGTTGCCTTGATGACGTTCGCCAGGGCTTTCAACACTGCATCGCCGGCATCGTGCCCATGGGTATCGTTGATCATCTTGAAGTGATCCAGGTCAAGCATCAGGATGGCAATGTGTGTTTGTTTGCGGCGCGCGCTGGCGATCAGGGTATCGGCGTATTCTTCCAGAAAGCGCCGATTGTTGAGACCCGTCATGGAATCGCGCAGCGAGGATTCCCGCAGGGTTTCCATCAATCGGCGCACTTCGAGCACAGGCGCTGTATCGGCCATGTACACCTTGATGTAGGGAAGCGCCGACAGAATGCGATCCCTGTCCGATTCCTTGACGACCATCTGCACGATACTGCCCACTACGCCGGATTTGAGAAAGGGGAAGCACAAGGGATAACGGCGCTGCATTTCTTCCCTTTTTCCACCATCGTTCATTTCGGCGGAAACCATTTCGCCATCGACCTGTAGATCGATTACGTCATCGTTCTGTCTGAAGCTGTAGCAGATATCGGGTTGAATCAAACCGTTTATCATGTGGGCGGTATGAAAAACCCGGCAACTTTTCGGGTAAGTGAGGATTTTCTGCCGACACCACCGGCAGGAAGCTTCCATATTTTCGCTGTATGAAACCGGATGGAGTTCATCTCCATCTGTAGAAACTTCAAAAATAGAAAATTCGCCTTGCCCTTGAAAAAATTTGGTATTGAGTGTCCTGATCAAACGGAAGTAAACGTCCAGTTTTGTGTCATCTTCTTCGATAGCATTCTTGTATTGAGAAACTTGTGTCATGTTCTTGACCATATCGATGGTAGCCAACAACTGATTCTCATGTGTGGACTGTTTACGATCAACCAATTGTGATATGTAACTATTTATTTTTTCCAGACCATCATTCAGAAATTTGAGTAATCGGTTCATATCGCAGGCGATCATGCCGATTTCATCATTCGTTTGCTTTTTGATTTCGTTTCTGAAATTTCCGTTGATGGCATCCTGTACCGCACGCTCGATATCGCTTGCAGTGTTCGAAATGGGTTTGAACAGATAGGACAAGAGAATGAACAGCACGATCACGGCAACGATCACAACTCCGGAAATACCGGAAACAGTAACCACACCGTTGTGACGCAAGGAAGTAATGGACATGCTCATCGTTATTGCCCCGAGAACATCGCCGGATTTGGCAGTGTGGCACTGCAAACAATTTGGGCTTCCCTCCAGATTGGCAATGTAGGGGATTGTGCCGCGAAAAATGATTTCCCCGTTATTTTCAATGGTTTTAAACAACGATTTTCCTGTTTTCAAAACCTTTTTTTCAATCTCATCTGGCAAGTATTCACCCTTGCGGTTTTCGCCAAATTGCATGTCTACAACGGGCGAACGAACCACACGAGCAGTTTTGAGGTTTTGCACTTCCGCCAGACGAAGCAAAAAAGTCTGACGCTTGTCAATGGTTCCGGTAATCATTGACTCGGTCAGGTGTACCCGGACGATTTCTGCTGCCGTGCGTAGATGTTCCGTTGCGGTATTGATAGAAAATTGGCGAAAAGCAAAAAGTGTAATAGCCGTCAAGACAACTATCAAAACGATTGAGACAACAATAAAGAATAAAGAAACTTTGAAGTTAAGCGTTCTTGCAGAATTGAGAGACATGTCTCACTCCATGATCCGTGCCGCCCTACCCCGGTATTGACACTGCGGTAGATTATGGGCGAAAAGTTCCCTGGCAGCGGAGGCGATAGAGTGACGACCGTGATGCTTTTGTCGGAGTACCTCTTGTCCCGGAAGCATGGCTCAATACATGTCGAGAACAAAAATCCTTGCTGTTGATAACGGATTGAACGAGACAGGCTCGTTACAGAAACAAGGATTTTTTGAATTATGTTAAAGAATTCCAGAACTGGATGCCTGGATAATGCATAATACAAGTATCATCAATTTGCCTGTCATGGAAAGGGCTGCGTGCTGAGCGTATGGCTGCTATATTTAAAATCAAATCATGAGAGGTATGGAAGAAACTCTCGTTCTGGCGGCAGATATCGGCGGCACACGTGCGCGGCTGCTTCTTGGCCGTGCCTGCGCAGATGTCTTGCATATTTTGCGCCGCCAGGAAATGCCATGCGCACCCCATGCCAGCCCCGAAGATCTCATTGAAGCGTTCCTGGATACGGACGAGGCAAGACCGAATGTGGCATGTCTTGCAGTAGCCGGGGCGCTCGAAGGTCAGCGGCTACGCATGACCAACCTGCCCTGGACGGTGGATGCCGGGCGTCTGTGCGAACGATTCGGGTTTTCACGGGTCCGCCTCATCAACGACTTTGCCGCGCAGGCACACGGCCTTGACTGTCTCGATGATGAGGGAATCATCGTTCTTCATCCCGGCGATCCCGATGAAAATGGCGTGCGGGCGCTGCTTGGCCCCGGAACCGGCTTTGGAATGGCCATGTTGTCCGGCGCACTGAGTCATCCCCGGGTTTTTCCGAGCCAGGGAGGACTGGCGGATTTTGCACCGCGCTCAGCCCGAGAACTGGCTTTGTTCGGGGCGCTGCTGGCCGAATGCGGGCGAGTGAGCATCGAAACGCTGCTCTCCGGTCACGGAATCGAGCGCCTCTACCGTTTTGCCGCCGGTTTGCCACCCGGAGCGCCACTTGACAGGGAAGCAGCGGACATTACAACCGCAGCGTCGGCAGGAGAGGCCATTGCCACAGAAACCATACAGCTTTTTGCCCGAATCCTGGTTGCCGCTGCTGCCAATCTGGGGTTGACCGTCCTGCCGCGCGGCGGGATTTACCTGACGGGGGGCATTGTTCCGCGTATCCTGCCGTTCCTGCTCGCGCCGGAACTCGTCGAAGTGTTCCGCGATCATCCGTCGATGGGCGCGGTGCTGGCAAGTATTCCGCTCTACGCAGTGCGCGATGAGTTGCTGGGACTCAAGGGCGCTACACAAATCGCCGCAAGGTTGGCGCGAAATGAAGACTGACGGTGCCGCCCTGCCCCGATCCAACCTGCGGTCAGGCCGCCGTTTCCTGCTCATGGCTGTCGGCTATTGGAACAATGACGGAAATAAATGGAAAGTTCGTAGCGCATCCCTGTTGTTGCTGATACTCACCATTGCTCAGGTGGTGCTTGCAATCTGGATCAGTTATTGGCATCGAGACCTGTTCGATGCACTCGAAGATCGGCAGCGTGCCGCGCTGCTCAGACTGGTATTGATCTTCGTGCTGATTTTCATCCTGACGATGGCGGTTACGGCGTTGCATCTGACGGTAAAACGCTGGCTTCAACTCGACTGGCGGCGCTGGCTCACCGAACTGCTGCTCGATCAATGGTTGTCACATGCCCATCATTACCGGCTCCAACTCATCGGCGGAGAGCATGACAACCCGGACGGGCGGATTGCCGAAGATGTAAAAATCGCCACCGAAACCGCTATCGGATTGGCTCATTCGTTGTTGTTTTCCGTGCTGATCCTGGGCAGTTTCGTGGATATTTTGTACAGCGTTTCGGGTAGCGCGACATTGCCGGGCACTTCTATTTCCATTCCCGGCTACATGGTGCTGATGGCCTTTTTATACGCCGGTGTGGGTACTGCGCTTGGACTCATGCTCGGGCGGCCGCTCATCCGTGCCACCAATCGACTGCAAACCGTGGAAGCCAACCTGCGTTTCGGTCTCGCGCGGGTGCGCGAACATTCCGAGGCGATTGCACTCGCACACGGAGGGTCGAGCGAACGCCGGGATGCCGGACGCCTCTTTGCCGATGTTGGCCTGGGTTGGAACCGTCAGACCCTGGCTTATCTGGGCATCGTTTCCTTTTCCACTGGCTATGGAACGCTGTTGCCCGTTTTCCCGATTCTGATCGCCGCGCCGCAATACGTTGCGGGCATCATGTCTCTGGGGTTGTTGATGCAGGCGGCACAAGCCTTTCAGCGCCTGACTTCCGCCCTGTCATGGCCGATCGACAACCTCGGTGAAATTGCACGTTGCCGCGCCTCGATAGACCGCATCATCACTTTCCGCGAAGGCATGGAACGGCTCGAACACGAAGCAAGCAAAAATGGATATGGCGCAAACCGTATCGAATTGCGCCGTACCGACAAGGCAGAACTGGAGATGCGGCGTCTTTGCCTCGACAACGCGGACGGTCAGCCCTTGTTGGCCGACTTCAATCTCATCGTGCGCCACGGCGAACGCATCCTGATAACGGGAGATCCGTCTGTGACGGGAGCCCTGTTCAAGGCGGTTGCCGGACTATGGCCGTGGGGACGCGGCGAAGTGTTTTTACCGGCAGGGCGTGACATCGTATTTGTGCCTCAGCGCCCCTATTTGCATGCTGGTACCTTGCGCGCGGTGCTGGCCTATCCGCATCCTGGTGCACAGTACAAGGAAAGCGTCCTCCGCTGGGCGCTGGAATGCGTCGGCATCGGCCGACTTCAGTCCCGGCTTGGCGATTATGAGGACTGGGCGCGGGTATTGCCCTTGCGCACGCAACAGCGGCTTGATATTGCACGGCTTTTCCTGCAACAACCCCAATGGGTGTTCATCGAAGAAATGGCCGATACGTTTGATGGCAGGGATGAATTAATGACCCTCGAACTCCTGCATCGGGAACTGCCCAACGCCACGCTGATCAACATCAGCCGCCACAAGGAACGCCCAAAGGGGTTTTACAACCGCCATCTGGCGCTGTACCCGCCGGGTTCCAATCAACCGGGAGAGTGATTCCGAAGCTCGAAAGCCGCTCAGGTCACACTGTCGCAGGATCGATGTGGCCGCGCAGGTTGGCATCCAGTTGTGCGAGGCGCTCCGGCGTACCGACATCGACCCATCGCCCGCGATAGTGTTCGCCGCTGACGCTATCCGTGCTCATTGCGGTACGCAGCAACGGGGCAAGGCGAGCGGGCTTGCCCGCTTCGAGCGAAGCAAAAAGTGCGGGATGGTAAGCAGCGATGCCGGAAAAGGTCAGGCGCGGTTCCTCATCGGCGCGCACACGCCCACCGACGAGCGCGAAGTCACCTCGCGGGTTATGGTCGGGGTTATCGATCAAAAGAAGATGGCTGAGGTCTCCGTCCGGGGAAAGGCGTGCGGCAATCCGGTTCAGGGGCGCGAAATCCGCTTCGCAATAAATGTCGCCATTGACGACGATAAAAGGATCGTCTCCGAGAAACTGGATGGCCTGACGGATGCCGCCCGCAGTTTCCAATGCGCCCGGCGGTTCGGG
>JAITMK010000116.1 GCA_031277415.1 Azoarcus sp. | reverse complement strand
GATCGTAGGTTGGGTTGAGCTTCGCGAAACCCAACGTTTTTGTGGTCGGTTGGATGTTGGGATTCGCTTCGCTCGTCCCAACCTACAGTATGTACGCATTTGAATCAAAACTGCTCTAGCGCTCTTTCCGAGTATACCGTATAGAGTAATATATTCAGGAACCATATGTAAAGATTAAATGACAATGTAAAATACGGTAGGGCTGAAAAAGGCGGACGGTATTTAATTATGCTATTAAAATTGAATACCGTCTTAATAAAATAAATTTGAGAGTCATATGCTTAAACTAAAACGCAGGCTGCCGGATGGGTTATGGTCTGCTGGATAAATGACGCCTTTCCCCCGCGCACAAAAATCCGGCCAGGAAACCCCCGGTTTCACGGCGAGCTTGCGTTCAATTCGTTTTCCCTTTCCCTCTGCCTCGTTTTTTCTCTCTCCCGCCATTCCTTGCTGCGCAGGATGTAGGTGTAGTACAGGTCGAGGGCGTTGTCGGTTCCGCCGCGCGCAACGAGCGATAGTTCCCGGTTGATCCGGTAGGTGAATTTGACGAGGGATTCTGCGCCGCCGAGGCTTTGCTCGAAAGACAGGGAAAGATTGTTGGTGATCCGCTTGCCTACGGCAACGACCTCGCTTTCCGTTGTCGGGCCGGAACTGATCCGGGAACCGCTGCCGACAACTTTACTGGTAGCGGTACGACTCGCGCTGTTGAGATCCCCCTGCCCGATGGTAAAGGTGTCGAATCCGAGTTTATGACCGATATCGTCCGTCATGCTGCCGCCGAACAGGGCCCGGGCAGCGGGCAGGAGCAGTGCCATATCGCTGCCGCCCGAGTCCGGCGCGCGGCCAAGAATGAGCCAGGAAAGCTTTTCGTGTTCGGGCACGGCAGGCTCCGAGACGAGTTTGACCAGGGGATGACGCACGTCGCCGGTAATCATGACTCCCGCTTCAACTTCTGCCCCACGGCGCATGGCGGTGATATTGATGGCAGGATTGGCGGGGTCGCCCTGAAAGGTAACGGTTCCCTGCTCAATTTTGAGGTTCTGCCCATAGCCACGCCAGGTACCGCCAACGGTACGGATAACCCCCAGGGTGCGCGCGGGCTCGAAGGGGCGCAATTCCACGTCCAGTTTGCCCATCAGACGAGTATCGACTCCGAAGGCGGAGAGATAGAGCGTGCGCCCGAGGTCGACGGTGATATTGCCGGCAATGGCAACTCCCTCGCCGTCTTCGGATGAGGCGTTTTCCTCTTCGTTATTGCCGCGAACGATGACATCGTCACCGAGGCTCGGGGGCAACATTTCGTCGATTGCGATGTATCCGGCATCGGCGCGCAATTGAGCCTTGATATCGAGCGCCATATCCCGCAATCCGGCCTGCCCTTCGCCCGAGACGATCAGCCAGCGGTCGGGACGTTGCAGGAGAGGCAGGCGCTCGGCAGTGAATTCGAGCTTCCCTCGCTGGGCTGCCTGTCCCTGGGATCCGAGAGCAATATCTCCCGTCACGCGTAGCCGCCCCGGCGTAGCGGTAAGTTCTTTGACGGGTAGACGTTTGTCGGCAGGGGTAACGCGATTGGCCGATTCAAATTCCAGTTTGGTGAGCCGCAGGCGCTGTCGGCCGTCGCGGTGGATGAATCCGGCTTCCAGTTGCCCTCCCGCCAGCAGCAGCCCCTGATCGACAAGGGAAAATTGCAGGTCGCGGCCATTGACGTGGCCCCGCAGATTCGGAATATCCGGCGTGCCGGAGAAGGTGATATCGGCTGCCAGCGAGCCGCCGACTTCGATGTTTTCTTGCGACATTCGCCCAAGCCAGGCAATCGACGGCATATCGAGATGGGCGGCGCCGGAGAGCGGTACATGCGGCGCCAGTTGCCAGCCCTGCCCGGCGCGCTCGACACCGGCTTCGAGCGAAATGCCAAGTTCCCCGATTTCGCGGCCATGCATGGCAAACGCCAGAGTCAGTTTTTGATGTTGTCCGATGAGGTACGCCTCGAAGCGTTCCAGACCCAGCTGGGTGGAGAGTTCACCGCGCACGGAAAAATCGCCCGATTCGCGGAAAAGCCGCGCCCGTCCTTCGATACTGTCGCCAAGCCGCATGTCCCAATCGGCCCCCAGTATCAGCGGACTGCGCCGTCCGCTCTGTTCCAGTCCGGGGATACGGGTTGCCGCCAGACCGGTCAGTTTGCCGCGCAGGATGGCCGTACCGTCCTGCCAGCGTGTTTCGATAAGATGCAGGCGTCCCGGCTCGACGGGTGTGTCGTCCGCAGTACCGCGGGGTGAGCGGCGGCGGGAGGAATCGGGACTGAAGTCGGTGTCGAATTCGGCATCGAGCAGGCTGAATTCTTCCGGGTCGAAACTCAACGCCATTGCGGCCGGAGCGCGCAGCCGCATCGGCCAGTGGCCGACGTTTTCCCACTCGGCAAGCTGCCCTTGCCAGCGGATGCCTTGTACCCCACCTTCCAGTCTGGTTTTGAGGCTGAGAGGGTTTTTGCCGAGCTTTCCGTCGATTTTGGCATTGATCTGGTGGCGGTCGCGCTGCCCCTCCACCATGAGCATGGCCGTCGCAAAATGCGTATCTCCTGCCGTCAGTCCGGAGGCTTTCAGATCGAGGGCCAATGGACCGCTGTCCCCGGCTTCGATTCGCGCCTCGCCCGTGATCGAGGCAATCTTTAGCACTTCCGGCAGGTTGAGCCCTTCAGCGACGATTTTCATTGCCCCCGCCGGAGCCTCCAGCGCACCTGTAATGAACCCGTCGGCGCGCACTTTCCCGGCCAGCCCGAACCCGATTCCGCCCAATCGAGGGGCATCGATCTCAAAAGCCAGGCGATCCCGGATTTCGCCCCAGGCTCCGGTGAGACTGAGGAGGTTCCCCGCAATGTTGAATTTGAGGTCGGCGTTGCGTATGTGCGTCCCATTCCAGGTCAACAGGCCGTTGCCTGCAAGCGGCCTGCCATTGAAACGGCTCTCGCCGAACGTGTAATGCACGGCAACGGACGGCTTTTCGGTCAGCGTGCCGGAAAGTGCGGCGTGCAGCTTGACCGATGCCGGAGGGGAAGCGGGGAAAAACGCAGCGGGATTGAAATCGTGCAAATCCAGATTCAGCACGAATACCGGCACGTCCACGACGCTTGCCAGGATTTCACCCTCGCTCTCGACACGCATCCCGTTGGTATGAAGCGACAATTTGCCCTGCTGCCGCGCTTCGGTGGCTTCCATTTCCAGGCGCGCATCGACACGGCGGGAAGGAAGTCGGCTGTCGACGCGGGACGGGTCGATGCCCCGGGCTTCGATATGGGCTTCGACTCCGCCGAGGCCCGCAGGAAGCGTAGCGTCCGTCAGCGCGCTTTTTTCTCTTTCCGGGTTTTTGCGCCAGCGTAGTCTGCCTTGAACAATACCGCCGCCGCCTTCGAGTGTGAGCGTATCGAACCGCAGTTCGTCCAGCGCAGCAACGATACTGGTTTCCGTATTTAGAACGGATATTGGCACTCCCCCTGCATCGAGCGTGCTGGGCCGGGCGTTTTCAATGCGTACCGTCCCATGCAACACCGAAGCGTCATTCGCAACATCTGTTGCGAGATTCGCCTGAAACCGTAATTGCGCAGTGGGCAGATTTGCCGCAAATACGGCGGGGTCGATCCCGTCGATGTCGAGTTCGAGCGTTTTTACGGGCAGTGCCTCGAACGGAGCGGCGATGAGCGTTGCCTGTCCTTGCACACCCCGACCTTGTGCTTGCAGCCGCAGCACGGGTTCGGCAAGACTGCCTTCGCTGTTGATTTGTGCCGAGAATTCTTCACTTTCAAACTGCGCAGCGGCACGCAAGGAAAAAGGGGCCGATGCGCCGAGTTCGCCTTCGATTTCCGCGCGCCCTTGCGGCAAGGTGGCCGACAGTTGCCGCAAATGAAGTCGTTCGGCATCGGTTGTCAGGGAAAGTCGGCCTTCGGACAGGACAAGCAGCGGTGAAGTATCGCTTTCATCGCTGGATTCCGTGTCGGGATTGAACAATCTCAACTGCCCGATTTCCATTGCCGCCAGATCGATATCAAGAGGCAGACGCAGACTTTCCGGCAGACTCAACGGTTCGGACCCGGTTTGGGACTCCCGCAGAAAAACGTCGGCCTGCTCGACCCGTAATCGGGTAACAGCGAGTTTTCGTCCGAAAAGCCCGGACGGTTGCCAATCGCAGGACAGCCCGGCAAGTTCGACTTTCGCTTCCGTCAAATCCAGGGTGAGGCGCGATACGGAAAACGGGCCGCGCAAAGTGCCTTCGATACCTTCGAAACGCAGTATTCCACCGGTAAAGTGCGTCGCCACGCTTGCAAGCGTCCGCAAACCCGATTCAGTGCTGAAAAGCCATGCCGTTACGGCGACGACAAAAACGAGTAAAAAAACCCCTCCCGCCAACAGGCGGAGCACACGCCTCCAGCGGCGGGATACGGGAAAATTCGGGGCATCTCCGTGCATGGGTCAATCTGCCCGTTCAAATGCTTTACCTTACAAATCGAACAGATCCGACATTGCCTGCCCCGGTTCTTCCGTGCGCATGAAGGACTCTCCCACGAGGAAAGCATGAACACCCGCCGCGCGCAGGGTTGCCACATCTTCTCGCGTGGCGATGCCGCTTTCGGTAACTGCGATGCGCTCGGGCGGAATGCGCGGGAGCAACCCCAGCGTGGTCTCCAATGAGACTTCAAACGTAGAGAGGCTTCGGTTATTGATGCCGATAAGCGGAGTATCCAGTTTCAGCGCACGTTCAAGTTCCTTGTCGTCATGAGACTCGACGAGCACAGCCATGCCCAGTTCATGTGCAATACCGGCAAATACCTGCATCCGGGTATCGGAAAGCGCTGCGGCGATGAGCAGAATGGCATCGGCTCCCATTGCTCGCGCTTCATAGATTTGAAAGGGATCGATGAGAAAATCCTTGCGCAAAATGGGAATTTCACAAGCGGCGCGGGCCGCTTTGAGCGCATCTGCCGAACCCTGAAAAAAAGACTCGTCGGTCAGCACGGAAAGACAGGCTGCGCCGTGTGCGGCATAGCTTGCGGCGATTTCGGCAGGCTGGAAATTCTTGCAAATCAGCCCTTTGGAGGGGCTGGCCTTCTTGATCTCGGCAATCACCGCTGGTTGCCCTTTCTCTATCCGGGCGCGCAAGGCGCCGACGAAATCGCGGGCTGGCGCAGCGTCCCGCGCCCGCGCCTGCATATTGGGGAAAGGCAGCCGCGCGCGCGCCGTAGTCACTTCCCGAACCTTGACGGCAAGGATTTCTTGCAAGATATCAGTCATCGCTTGCCGCTCTCCGTTCCAGGTTTACATAGCCGTCGGACTCCACTGACTCTGCCCGCACGACTTGGTTCCGCCACTCCGTGCCCGGCCTGTCCAAGCAGTCCGGTAAATTTGCCTTGTTTCATTTTTATCCTTTGATTTTTCTGCAAAATCCCTTCAGTCATTCTGCACGTAGCGAAGCGAAGTCGCAGAACCCAAGCGCCGCATGGATCCTGCGGTATCAAGCAGGACGACAAGCGGTGGAGGCAGGGTAATGCAGTGGTTCCCTTTACAACAACCTGTCATTCTATCAATTGTCACTCCCGCCGAAGGACAAATTAATAGACGATATTCTGTCAGTAGACACCGTCAATTGTAGTGGTTTATCATCCGCCACGATCCAGACTCCCAGGCATCCCGCCTGATCCTCTGTGCTCCACGCAACCATCGTGACGCAATCCGGCAAGTTCTCCTCTCAAGTCTCCGCCCTCTGGCTCCGCCGGAGAGCCGGTTGGCGTTGGCCTTTGGGCCACTGAGAACCCGCCCCTCTGCGGCGCGCTCCTGCGCCGCCACGCCGTCAGAAACACGTTTTCCCCTCGTGGAGTTGCCATGCTCGAACAGAAATTCAATGCCCTTGCCGCCGAGGGTTACAACCGCATCCCGGTAACATTAGAGACCTTTGCTGATCTCGATACGCCGCTATCCATTTATCTTAAGCTCGCTAATATACCCTATACCTTCCTGCTCGAATCCGTACAGGGCGGTGAACGTTTCGGGCGTTACTCCATCATCGGTCTCGCTTCTCCCACCCGTATCGAAGTGCATGGGCGCACCAGCCTCGTGCTCACCGGCAATCGCCTCATCGAGCGCCATGACGACGCCGACCCGCTCCTGTTCATCGCCGGATTCATGCAGCGCATCAAGGTTCCGCCGCGCGACGGCTTGCCGCGTTTCGCCGGGGGGCTTGTCGGCTGCTTCGGCTACGACACCGTGCGCAGCATCGAACCGCGCCTCGGCCCTTCCCGCCTGCCCGACCCGCTGGCAACGCCCGACATTTTGCTCCTGCTGTGCGAAGAGCTTGCCATCGTCGATAACCTCTCCGGCAAACTCACCTTTGTCGTCTATGCAGACCCCAACGTTCCCGGCGCGTTCCGCCATGCCCGCAAACGGCTTGCCGAACTTCTCGCCCATCTGCGCGACCCCGTGCGCATCCCCGCCGATGTCAACGCGCCCGCCACAGCGGCGGTTTCCTGTTTTGAAGAGGAAAAGTTCAAGGACGCCGTGCGCCGTGTCAAACAGTACATCGTCGACGGCGATGTCATGCAGGTCGTGCTTTCCCAACGCATGAGCAAACCCTTCGCCGCGCATCCGCTGGCCCTTTACCGCGCCATTCGCTCCCTCAACCCTTCGCCCTATCTCTTCAACTTCAATTTCGACGACTTTCACGTCATCGGCGCCTCACCCGAAATCCTCGTTCAACTCCAGGACGACAACATCACCGTCCGCCCCATTGCCGGAACCCGCAAACGCGGCGCAAACCCGGAAGAAGACAAGGCGCTGGAAAAAGAACTGCTCGCCGACGAAAAAGAACGCGCAGAACACCTTCAACTGCTCGATCTTGGTCGCAACGATGCCGGAAAGGTCGCCGCCATCGGCTCGGTCAAAGTCACCGACCGTTTTATCGTCGAGCGTTACTCCCATGTGATGCATATCGTCTCCAACGTTGAAGCCCGCCTTGCTGACGGGCTGGATGCATTCGACGTTCTGCGCGCAACCTTCCCGGCGGGAACCGTTTCCGGCGCACCCAAGGTACGCGCGATGGAAATCATCGACGAACTTGAACCCGTCAAGCGCGGCATCTACGCCGGAGCCGTCGGCTACATCGGCTTTCATGGCGACATGGATCTGGCGATTTCCATCCGCACCGCCGTGCTCAAGGACGGGCAAATCCATATTCAGGCCGGTGCGGGACTTGTCGCCGATTCCGACCCCGACGCCGAATGGCAGGAAACGCAAAGCAAGGCCCGGGCCATGCTCCGCGCGGCGGAAATGGCCGAAAGCGGGCTGGACACGCAGCTTTGAGGAGAGATGAATATGCTGCTCATGATCGACAACTACGACAGCTTCACCTGGAATATCGCGCAATTTTTTGGCGAACTGGGGGAAGACGTTCGGGTTTTTCGCAACGATGTCATCACACCGGAAGAAATTGCCGCGCTCAACCCCGCGCATCTCGTCATCGGCCCCGGCCCATGCACTCCGGTACGAGCGGGAATTTCCCTTGCCGTGATCCGCGCATTTGCCGGAAAAATCCCGCTTCTGGGCATTTGTCTCGGGCATCAATCCATCGGCGAAGCCTTTGGCGGCAGAGTCGTACATGCCCGGCGATTGATGCACGGCAAACTCTCCGCCGTCCGGCACGACGGTGTGGGCGTATTTCGGGGATTACCCAGCCCCCTGCCCTGCACACGCTACCATTCGCTGGCCGTCGAGCGCGAGACGCTCCCCGATTGCCTCGAAGTCACCGCCTGGGCGGAAGATGGTGAAATCATGGGGCTGAGGCACCGGGAATTCGCCGTTGAAGGTGTGCAGTTTCATCCGGAGTCCGTACTCTCCGAACACGGACACGATCTTTTTCGCAATTTTTTAAATCAGGCAAAGGAAAACTCATGATTACGCCGCAAGAAGCCCTGCAACGCACTATCGAACACCGCGAAATTTTCTATGATGAAATGCTCGACCTGATGCGCCAGATCATGACTGGGGAACTCTCGCCGCTCATGTCCGCCGCCATTCTCACCGGGTTGCGCGTGAAGAAGGAAACCATCGGAGAGATCGCCGCCGCCGCCACCGTATTGCGTGAAATGGCCATCAAGGTAAAAGTGCCCCCGCCCACCGACAATTTTATCGACATCGTCGGAACAGGCGGGGACGGTTCGCACACCTTCAACATTTCCACCGCCAGTTCCTTCGTCATTGCCGCTGCCGGGGCGCGGGTCGCCAAGCATGGCAATCGCGGCATCTCCTCTAAATCCGGTTCGGCGGACGCCATTGAAGCTCTCGGGGCAAAACTCGCGCTGAGCGCGGAACAAGTGGCCGACAGCATCGCCAACACGGGACTGGGTTTCATGTTCGCGCCCAACTTCCATGCCGCGATGAAGAACATCGCCCCTGTGCGGCGGGAAATGGGCGTGCGCACCATCTTCAACATCCTCGGACCGCTCATCAATCCGGCGGACGCGCCCAATGCGCTGATCGGCGTCTTCCATCCCGACCTCGTGGGCATTCTCGTGCGGGTGATGGAACGACTCGGCGGCAAGCACGTCGTGGTGGTGCATGGCATGGACGGCGTCGACGAAATCAGCCTCGGCGCAGCGACGATGGTCGGCGAGTTGAAAGACGGAAAAGTGTCTGAATACTCGATTCATCCCGAAGACTTCGGCATCCGAATGGCCGGAACCCGCAACCTCCGGGTCGAGACGATCGAACAATCCGTAGAAATGCTCCGCTCCGTGCTCGACAACCAGCCCGGCCCGGCCCGCGACATCGTAATCTTCAACTCCGGCGTGGCGCTCTACGCCGCCAACATAGCCGACACCATTACCGACGGCATTGCGCGCGCGGACAAAGCAATCGAAAGCGGTGCGGCAAAAGCCAAAATGGAGGAGTTCGTCCGGTATAACTCCATGCCGCAATAAAAACATGAACCAATGGACGGCAGATTGTCGCCCCCACGGAGGGGCAGGATCCCCGCTGATCAAGGGAATGACGGGTAAAATACTTAATCAACCCCGCTCGCTTCG
Source organism: Azoarcus sp. (assembly GCA_031277415.1). GTDB lineage: Bacteria > Pseudomonadota > Gammaproteobacteria > Burkholderiales > Rhodocyclaceae > WRNU01. The sequence continues at coordinate 5,093 of JAITMK010000116.1, read as the reverse complement.
TTCGCTGGCTAAGCCCTGGGCTGCCGGTTAGCATCAACGTTAGGAGGCGATGAAGCAAGCAAGGCTGGAATGTTTGCTTGAGGTATGCGTAGTGACAATAATTTGTTTATCAATGAGGGCGAAAATCGCGGTCTGGTTGCTGGCGGCAGCTCCATTGCTGGCTTGTAGCGTGAATCCCGCTGAGCCACTGGATAAACCAGAGGGAAAACCCGCCGCTTCACAACCCGTCACCGGCGCGGACACCGCAGACGCTACAGCAATGGCGCTCAAACTCGAAGACGAAATTGATGAAAAAACCCGCACCTACAACCAGCGTCCGCGCCCATGGCACAAGCAGGTTAGCTCACGCACACGGGAATACCGTTTCGCCAAGTACATCAAAGAATGGCGCACCAAGACCGAACGCATTGCCGAGTTGAACTACCCGCGTGAGGCGCGCGGCAAGATGTACGGCAGCCTAATAGTGACGGTTTCCATCAGAAAAGACGGAACCATCGAAGAAGTCGTCATCAACCGCCCTTCAAAATACCCTGTCCTGAACGAAGCGGTGGAGCGGATTGTTCGCCTGGGTGAACCCTATGCGCCGTTCCCCCCAGAAATCGCCGAAGACACCGATGTACTTGAAATTACCGATATCTGGACATTTACCAACGTCCCTCGGAACAATCGGCCTGCCTCGGAATGACTTTCTTCAACCCCGGAAATTTCCGTCAAGAAAGCGCCTCGATACCCTTACGCCGGATGACGTTCAGTAAGGCAAGGGCTGGCCCTTTGGCCTGCGTTACGCCACGCTCAAGCTGTGATACGTAGCTGACGGTCATGTTTAGTTTAGGTAACGGGCAAGCGCCGCTTGACTCAGGTGGGCTTTTTCTCGCACGGCTCGCACTTCTGCTGACGTAATGGGTTCAGCCGTGGGCAAAGTGTCCGACCCAAGGTGGCGAATCGTGATCTTCTGATAAGTCGCCTCGTCCATGATTCCAAGGCGGCGCTGCGCGCTGGCCATTTCCATAATCTCTTGGGAAAGGGAAAGGCTGTCCGGCTTTTTCGTCGTGGTCATGGTTGAATCTCCTGTAAATCTCCATCGTCCAAGGCTTGCGTGATGATTCCGTCCGACGCGGTAAGCCAGGCCGCAATAAAAACATGAACCAAAAGACACTGGATTCCCGCCAAAAGCACGCGGGAATGACGGAATGGGAATTTCAGTCGACCTACGGAATCTGGATGGCCGTTGCTTCAAAGACGAGCGTTTCGGATTTATTGCCGCCGAGGATGACGCGCACCGGAACCATGTGATGAGTGTTCGCCAGCCAGAAGTCGATTTTTAACTTGCCATCATCGGAACGGGCGCTCAGACGCCGTGTTGAAAAACTGCCTGCAGGCACTTTGAGGGTGACGTTTTCAAGGCTTTTGATTCTGGCATGGCGTGCATTCTTGTTTCCGACTACAAGCAGGCTGTCCGGCAATTTATTCACATGACCAATCTGCCGCCAGATGCTGAGCATGTCCTGATCTCCCGGCGTCAGTTCAAAGTTGCGCCTTTCCTTCTCGCCACGACGGATACTCACCCGCGATTCGGATTCTCCGTTCCAGTTGAAGAGCGCCGTCTCCGGCGCCCTGCCTCGCTGGTCGACATTGAAGCGCGACGGGCGCAGGCCGGTTTTTTCGATAACCCCCTGGCTCAACTGCACATAATCGAGCTTGTGCAGCACCGCTACCATGCCCGTTGTTTCGAGCGCAAGCCGCATTTGGTACTTCGCGCCGTCATGTGTCCACGAATAACGCCCCTTGCCGAGAACCAGACCGCCTTCGCCATAAGTCACACGGTAATCGACCGCCCCTTTTTTCGGCCAACTTGAGGCACCCTTTCCATCGTCCGCCTGACCGATGGCCGGAAGCATTCCGGAGAGAATGATCGAGATACAAACAACCGGCACGGTACGAAACATTGTCGTCAAGCCCATGATTTCAAATTCATCCTATGTCGAGCGGTGGCAAATGCAGGGAAAACGCGGGGCAACAGGCATCGGCAACGAAAACCCGTCCATCCTCCGCAATGTTGATCCGCCCTTCGATGAACCATCGCACGGCTTGCGGATAGATGCGATGTTCCTCGACCAGTACACGATTGGCGAGACGTTCCTCGTCATCGTCGGGCAGCACCGGTACGGCAGCCTGGATCACAATCGGCCCGCCATCGAGTTCGGGCGTCACGAAATGCACGCTCGCCCCGTGCAGTTTCACCCCGGCTGCAAGCGCACGCCGATGCGTATGCAGGCCCGGGAAAGCGGGCAATAGCGAAGGATGGATATTGAGCAAACGCCCCGCGTAATGCCGCACGAAGCCTTCGCCAAGCACCCGCATGAATCCGGCCAGTACGACGAGATCCGGCGCGTAGACATCGATGGCATCCCGCAAGGCGGCATCGAACCGGTCTCGTTCAGGATAATCGGTATGTGCAACGACTGCGGTCTCGATGCCCTGACGTGCCGCGAAAATGAGACCGGCAGCATCGGCACGATTGCTGATGACTGCCGCTATGCGCGCGCCGGGAATATTCGCCCGGACAACGGCCTCCATGTTGCTACCCCGGCCGGAAACAAGAATAACAATGGATTTCATATCCAAAGCAAAACGCCGTAGCGTGATAAATGATCTATGTGCTTCATCCGAACTATTCCCCAAAACTCTGACGTCATGCAGTTTCTTGTTTTTCAGCTTCTGAGATATCTCTCAGGATGGAAATCATAATGCATTTTTAACAATTTGCCTAAGGAACACCTGCAAAACCCCTTCTGTCATTCTGCGCGCAGCGAAGTCGCAGAATCCAGACGTTGCGTGGATCCTGCGGTATCAAGCAGGATGACAGGTGGTGAAAGCAGAGGTAATGCAGGGTTTCCCTAAATAGCATCCTCTGGAAAACCGGCTCAAAGACATCTTGAGTAATGTTGTATATGTACTGCGTATGCGATGTCGCGTGGAACCGGACACAGTTGCACGAATAATCTTGAAGCGACCACGGATTTTTTTGCTCAGAATGACGAAAGATGGATTCGACTGAAATCCTGGTTTTTGCGTTTATTGAGGTTTTTTATGTTCTCGCTCCGTCGTTTCAGTATGGCGCAACAAACCCTGATCGGCGTGCTTGCGCTCAGCGTGCTAGTGGCACTCGTCACCGCTTTTATCCTTTCCTTCTATTCGCAGCGTTTCGCTATAAGCGAAAGTAGAAAAACTCTGGAAAAAGAAACCACCCTGATCGCCAATATCATCAGGTATGCACATTCCAGCATGAAACAGGAAGCATTGCTGGCGCTGGAACGTTTCCGGAACACCATGGGAGGCGTCCGTTCGACGGGCAACACCGTCTCAGTAAACGGCGTCTCTCTGCCGGAAACTTACTTTGGAGAGACCTCCACCATCAGCAATCAGCAATACCTTCTCAATTACCAGCAAACAGCGCCGGGCACGAACATCGCGTTTCTGATTCCAAGCAACGGCAAACTCTATCGCGGCACCACGACCTTGAGGAACCCGGACGGCAGCTATCGTGATGGATCGGAAATCACGGACGAGTACGCCAAAACCGTGCTGGCCGGCCACACCTACACCGGCACCATCGTCCGGGAAGGAAAAATGTTTGCGCTTGCCGTGGTGCCCATAAAGGATCAAAGCGGCAAGATCTTGATAGCCATTTCCATGCGTATGCCCGCTGATAAGTCCATGCAGGAATTGAAGGCCACCCTGGAATCCGTCGCTGCCAGCGAAACAGGCTATCCCGTCATCCTGAGCCGTGCTGTGGGCGACATGAAAGATCCTTTCCTGGTAGTGCATCGTTTCTATGAAAGCAAGGCCATCAAAGACCTGCAAGCAGAGCAGAGCAAAGTATTTACCGACATTCTGGAGCAGGGAACGGGATTTATCACGTATGAATGGAAGATGGATACAGGCGAAATCCAGAACAAAATCATGGCGTTTCAGGAATTCCCGGAACTGCAATGGATCGTTGCGATGACTGGCTCCCTGGACGAATTCACTGCGCCCTACGAGATGATTTACCGTTGGGCGCTGGTTGGTATCGCAGCACTGGTCGTAGCAACGATGCTATGCATCTGGTTGTTTGTCCGCTGGCAGTTGAAGCCGCTGAAAGAAACGACACGCGCTATCATGAAAGTGGCGGAAACACTGGACTTCACGCAACGTCTCAACAGTACGGCTTCAGACGAAGTCGGCACGATTACGCAGTCGTTCGACCACATGCTCGCCAGCGTTCAGAAGGCCGTACAGGCCATCGGGACGGAAGTCGGCAAAACCAGCGAGATGGTGGGCACGATCGATGCCGTCGCTGAACGAATTGCACAAGGTTCTTCGTCGCAATCCAGTTCCACCTCGGCAATGGCAAGCGCCATAGAAGAAATGACGGTTTCCATCGACACCGTAGCTTCCAGCGCTTCCAGCGCGCAATCGATGGCACAGTATGCTAAACAAATTTCCGAAGAAGGCAGCCAGACCATCGAAAAAACACAGGCTGAAATAGCCACAATCGCGCAGATCGTCTCCAACGCTTCAAAAGTCATTACCACCCTGAGTGAAGAGTCGCGCCAGATCAGCAATGTGGTCAACGTCATCAAGGACGTAGCCGATCAGACCAACCTGCTGGCCTTGAATGCTGCCATCGAGGCCGCACGCGCGGGCGAACAGGGACGCGGCTTCGCGGTGGTGGCTGACGAAGTGCGTAAACTGGCCGAGCGCACTGCGCAATCCACCGGTGACATCAACAACATGGCGAGCAAGATTCAGGTTTCCGTCAGCGAATCCGTCGAGGAAATGGCAAAGGTAGCCGGGCAAGTGGCATCCGGTCAGGCGCTCACACAAGAAGCCAAGCAGCGAATGCAGACGATTTACGAAGAAGCCAGCAAGGTTTCCGATGCCGTGACGGAGATTTCCAGCGCGCTGAAAGAACAAAGCCAGGCCTGCCAGGAAGTGGCGCGACAAGTCGAATCCGTCGCCCAGATGTCCGAGCAGAACAATTCCGCTGCCGAAGAGACCGCCACCAATACGAAACGTCTGGAAGAGATAGCCAAAACGGTGGAAAACAC
>JAITMK010000146.1 GCA_031277415.1 Azoarcus sp. | reverse complement strand
GACAGCGGCAGCGTCAGTCTGGGCTGGAACGCTTTGCCGTCCCACACGGGTTTGAGCACCGATTTGTTGACTCCCAGGATGGCGACTTCCGGGGCGTTGATGATGGGTGAAAAGTAGGTGCCGCCAATGCCGCCGAGGCTGGAAATGGTGAAGCTTGCGCCTTGCATGTCGCCGGGTTTCAGTGTGCCTTCGCGGGCCTGGCGGGCGAGTTCGCCGGTTTCGCGGGCGATGTCGAAAATGCCTTTCTGATCGGCGTTTTTGATGACCGGCACCATGAGGCCGTTCGGCGTGTCGGCGGCGAATCCGATGTGGAAGTATTTTTTGAGGATGAGATTGTCGCCGTCGAGCGAGCTGTTGAATGTGGGGAATTTTTGCAGCGCGCGCACGCTGGCCTTGATGAGAAAGGCCAGCATGGTGAGTTTGGCATCGGCGGTTTTTTCGCTGTTGATCTGGACGCGGAAGGCTTCGAGTTCGGTGATGTCGGCGTCTTCGTGGTAGGTCACGGCGGGAATCATCACCCAGTTGCGGGCGAGGTTCTGGGCGGAAATTTTCTGGATGCGCAACAGGGGGCGGGTTTCGATGTCGCCGAATTTGGTGAAGTCGACTTTCGGCCAGGGCAGGAGATCGAGACTGCTGCCGGGTGAGGCGGCGGATGCGCTTGGAGTTGTCAGGATGCCTTTTATCCAGGCGGTGACGTCTTCCTTGAGGATGCGTCCGTTGGGGCCGCTGGGCGTGACTTTGGACAGGTCGGCTCCCAGTTCGCGGGCGTAGGCGCGCACCGAAGGGGAAGCGTGGATTTTGCTGCCGGGAGAAGGGCTGTCCTTCTCCTCTGTCGAGGGAAGAACCGGGGAAGGGGTTGGGGCCATTACGGCTTCAGCCGGTGCGGGGGCAGGGGGCGTGGCGGCATCCTGTTTTGCGGAATCTGCCGGTTGTTTCGTCTGGGCCGACTCCGGCGCGGCTCCGGTTTCCACGCGAATCAGCGGGGCGCCTTCGGAAATCCGGTCGCCCAGTTTGACCAGCACTTCCCTGACCACGCCTGCGGCGGTGGCGGGCACATCCATCGTTGCCTTGTCCGACTCCAGCGTGACCAGCGCGTCATCCAGCGCCACGGTATCTCCGGGTTTGACGTAGATGTCGATGACGGGTACGTCGGAGAAGTCACCGATGTCGGGAACCTTGATTTCTGTCAGTTGGCTCATGGTTTTGTCCTCAAACCGTCAGCGGGTTCGGTTTGTCGATGTTCAGTTCGTATTGGCCGATGGCTTCGGCAACCTTTTCGCGCGGCAGGGTTCCTTCGTCGGCAAGCGCCTTCAGGGCGGCGACGGTAATCCAGCGGCGGTCGACCTCGAAGAAATCCCGTAACGCTTTGCGCGTGTCCGAGCGTCCGAAGCCGTCCGTGCCGAGCGTGACGTAACGGCGGTGGATGAAGGGGCGGATTTGTTCGGCGTATAGCCGCACGTAGTCGGTGGCGGCGATGACCGGGCCGGAGGTCGCGTCCAGGCAGGTTTCGACGTGCGATTTTTCCGGCGCTTCCAGCGGATGCAGCATGTTCCGGCGTTGAACGTCCTGCCCTTCGCGGGTGAGCAGGTTGAAGCCGGGGCAACTCCAGAGGTCGGCTTCCACGCCCCAATCGTCCCGGAGCAGATCGGCGGCGGCGATGACTTCGCGGAAGATGGCGCCCGAGCCGAGCAGTTGTACCTTCGGGGCGCCGGTGGATGCGCCTTGCCTGAAGAGGTACATGCCCTTGATGATGTCGGCCTCCGCGCCGGCGGGCATCTCGGGGTGTTCGTAGTTCTCGTTCATGACGGTGAGGTAATAGAACACGTCTTCCTGTTCCTGGTGCATGCGGCGCAGGCCGTCCTGCACGATGACCGCGACTTCGTACTGGAACGTCGGGTCGTAGCTCACGCAGTTGGGAACGAGGTTGGAGAGGATGAGGCTGTGCCCGTCTTCGTGTTGCAAGCCTTCGCCGTTCAGGGTGGTGCGGCCTGCCGTGCCGCCGATCAGGAAGCCGCGCGAACGCTGGTCGCCCGCCGCCCAGACGAGATCCATCGTGCGTTGCAGGCCGAACATGGAGTAGCAGATATAGAACGGGATCATCTGTACGCCGTGCACGGAGTACGCCGTGGCGGCGGCAATCCAGTCGCTCATCGCGCCCGCTTCGTTGATGCCTTCCTGGAGGATTTGCCCGGTTTGGGATTCCCGGTAGAACATCAATTGATCGTGGTCTTCCGGCACGTATTTCTGGCCTTCCTGATTCCAGATGCCGTATTGGCGGAACATGCCTTCCATGCCGAAAGTGCGTGATTCGTCCGGTACGATGGGGACGACGTGCTGGCCGATGGTCTTGTCCCGCAGCAGCATGTTCATGATGCGCACGAGCGCCATCGTGGTGGAGAGTTCCCGCCCTTCGCCGGAGGCTTTGAGGAGCGATTCGAACGCGGCCAGCGGGGGAACCTGGAGCGGTGCGGCTTTTGTGCGCCGTTGCGGCAGGTAGCCGCCCAGATCGGCGCGGCATTTCTGCATGTACTGGTACTCGGCGGAATCTTCGGGAAACGTCAGGTAGGGCAGCTTTTCGAGATCTTCATCGGCCACCGGCAGATGAAAACGGTCGCGGAAACGACCAATGGCGTCCCGATCCATTTTCTTTTGCTGGTGCGAGATGTTCATCGCTTCGCCCGCCGCCCCCATTCCGAAGCCCTTGATGGTTTTTGCCAGGATCACGGTCGGCTGATTCTTGTGGCGGATGGCGGCGGAATAGGCGGAAAAAACCTTGAAAATATCGTGTCCGCCGCGATTCAGTTGCCAGATGTCATCGTCCGTCCAGTCCGCGACGAGTGCTTGCAGTTCCGGCGTGTTGAAGAAGTGTTCGCGCACATAGGCGCCGTTTTTCGCCTTGAACGTCTGATATTCGCCGTCGCAGGCTTCCATCATGCGTTTTTTGAGGATGCCTTTCTGGTCGCGCCGCAAGAGGGTATCCCAGTTCGTCCCCCAGATGACCTTGATGACGTTCCAGTCCGCGCCCCGGAAAAGCGCCTCCATTTCCTGAATGATCTTGCCGTTGCCGCGCACGGGGCCGTCGAGCCGTTGCAGGTTGCAGTTGATGACGAAAATCAGATTGTCGAGCTTTTCCCGGCCCGCCATGTCGATGGCGCCGAGGGCTTCCACCTCGTCGGTTTCGCCGTCGCCGAGGAAGGCCCATACCTTGCGCTGTTCCGCGTCCCCGGCGTCGATCAGGCTGCGGCTGGCGAGATATTTCATGAATCGCGCCTGATAAATCGCCTGAATGGGGCCGAGTCCCATCGACACGGTGGGAAATTGCCAGAAGTCCGGCATCAGCCAGGGATGCGGGTAGGAGGAAATGCCTTTCCCGCCAGTTTCCTGGCGAAAGTTGTCCAGTTGTTCTTCGGTAAGCCGTCCGAGGAGAAACGCTCGCGCGTAAATGCCCGGCACGGAATGGCCCTGGAAAAAGATGAGGTCGCCGCCCGACTGGCTGGACGGCGCTTTCCAGAAATGCGCAAACCCCACGTCGTAGAGCGCGGCGGCGGAGGCGAACGAAGCGATGTGCCCCCCGACGTTGGTGTGTTTGTTGGCGCGCACCACCATCGCCATCGCGTTCCAGCGGATGTAGGAATGGATTTTGATTTCCATGTCCGGGTTGCCGGGGTAACGCGGTTGCTGTTCGGGCGGGATGGTGTTGATGTATTGGGTCGTGGCGCTGTAGGGAATTTCCGCGCCGACTTCACGCGCGGTAGCGATCATGGATTCGATCAGGTAATGCGCGCGGGCCGCGCCTTCCTTTTCGATGACCGCAGCGAGTGCATCCACCCACTCCTGCGTCTCGTCCGGGTACTGGTCTGTCAGGTGCGGAATGATGGGCAATTGCGCCATGGCGTTGTCTCCTTCATGTTCTATGCGCGTTGTCTGCCCATCTTTGCGTGGGCGGAAGATCATGTAATGCTAAAAGGTGTTTCGAGACAACGCAAATCGAATGACGGAATAGGGATTTTTTGGGTAGGGGCGACCGGCGGTCGCCCGTTAAATTTTCCCGTTGAATCAGGTCGCCCGTTGAATTGCGTGAACGAATATGCAGCATAGCGGGCGACCGCAGGTCGCCCCTACGCCTTCTGCGGCAAACGTACCACCCTTGTCCCTGCCAGCCGGTCATGCAGGAAAAGTCTGTCGAGATCGAAAAAGGCCCAGAGTAAACCTGCGCCGAAACACAGCACCGAAAGCCAGGCCAGCACGTAGCGCAGGCTGGCACGCCCCCATTCAAGATTGCCTCCCCCGGCCGTCACAACCCGAAGACGCCAGGTGCGCATCGCCAGCGTCTGACCAGAACGATGCCAGTTGTAAATGAAATAAATGCCCAGCAGAACAAGGACGTGCAACAGTTGAAGTTTTCCCACCCAGGCAGGAGTGGGGTTCAAATCCAGTTGCGAAGAAAGCAACATCCACGGGAACAAAAAGCCGACGGCAAGCACGCCGATGAGCAGCAGCAGTTCATACAACATGCCCGCAACACGGTGACGCAGACTGGCGAGTTCCACTACGACGGGCGTTGCCGGGGCAGGGGGAGAGATGTTTTTTCGAGAGTTGTTTTGCATCGGAACAGAATATTTAGTGTTCAACGTTGTTGACCGTTTCCCGCTTGAGCGGTAGATTTTCCGGTTATTTCCATATATCAGTGGCGGTTCAAATGATACTGACTGGGGCAGAGATTCTAATCAGGTGCCTGCAACATGAGAAGACCGAATATGTGTTCGGCTATCCGGGCGGCGCTGTGCTTTACCTTTACGACGCGCTTTTTCAGCAGGACAACATCCGTCACGTCCTGGTGCGCCATGAGCAGGCCGCCGTCCATGCTGCCGACGGCTATGCACGCAGCACCGGCAAAACGGGCGTTGCGCTCGTTACTTCCGGGCCGGGGGCCACCAATGCCGTCACCGGCATTGCCACCGCCTACTACGATTCCATCCCGCTCGTGGTCATCTCCGGTCAGGTGACGACCTCTCTCATCGGGCAGGACGCCTTCCAGGAAGTCGATACTGTTGGCGTGACCCGTCCCTGCACGAAGCACAACTTCCTTGTGCGCGATGTGCACGACCTTGCCCTGACCTTGAAAAAGGCTTTCTACCTCGCGCGTAGCGGGCGTCCCGGCCCGGTTGTCGTCGACATTCCCAAGGACGTTTCCAACGCCCGTTGCGAATTCAACGGAAACGAGTTTTCGAAAGATTTTTCGATGCGCTCCTACAACCCGGTTGTCCGCGGACATCAGGGGCAGATCAAAAAAGCGGCGCAAATGCTGCTCGAAGCGCGCTGCCCATTGATCTACACCGGCGGAGGCATCGTGCTTTCGAACGCTGCCGGGGAACTTACCCGCCTTGCCAACATGCTGGGCGCTCCGGTTACCACCACCCTCATGGGGCTGGGCGGCTTCCCGGCCAGCGACCGTCTGTACCTCGGCATGCCGGGCATGCACGGCACCTACGAGGCCAACATGGCAATGCACTACTCCGACGTGCTGCTTGCCATCGGCGCGCGATTCGATGATCGCGTCATCGGCAATACCGATCATTTCGCTTCCGAACAGCGCAAGATCATCCATATCGACATCGACCCCGCCTCCATCTCCAAGCGGGTGAAAGTCGACATTCCCATTGTCGGCAACGTCAAGGACGTTCTCGACCAACTCATCCTGCAACTCGAATCCGGCGCGCTTCCCGCGCAGGAGCACACCGCCAAATGGTGGGAGCAAATCGAGGAATGGCGCGCGCGCCAGTGCCTGGTCTACAAACCTTCCACTGAAACCATCAAGCCGCAGTTCGTCCTCCAGAAACTTTGGGAAGTCACCAACGGCGAAGCCTTCGTTACGTCCGATGTCGGTCAGCATCAGATGTGGACGGCGCAATACTATCGCTTCGACAAACCCCGGCACTGGCTCAACTCCGGCGGTCTGGGCACGATGGGCGTGGGGCTGCCCTACGCAATGGGCGCGCAACTGGCCCATCCTGATGCCCCGGTGGTCTGCGTCTCCAGCGAAGGTTCCATCCAGATGAACATCCAGGAACTCTCCACCTGCCGCCAGTTCCGCCTGCCCATCAAAATCTGCCTGCTCAACAACCGTTACCTCGGCATGGTCCGGCAATGGCAGCAGATGTTCCACGGCCAGCGTTACTCCGGCTCCTACATGGATTCTCTGCCAGACTTCGTGAAACTGGCCGAATCCTACGGTCACGTCGGTATCCGGGTCGATAAACCCGGCGATGTGGAAGGCGCGCTGCGCGAGGCGTTTACCACCCACAAGAACGAGCTCGTCTTCCTCGACTTCCAGATCGATCGTTCCGAAAACGTCTTCCCGATGATTCCGGGCGGTAAAGGTCTCACCGAAATGGTTTTACCCACCGAAGACCTGTAAAAGCCATCCGTCCCTTCTCACTCAAATCAGGAGCGCACACCTTATGCGTCACGTCATTTCCCTGCTGATGGAAAACGAATCCGGCGCCCTGTCCAGGGTAGCCGGGCTGTTTTCCGCGCGTGGTTACAACATCGAATCGCTCACCGTCGCCCCCACCGAAGACGCCTCCATGTCCCGCATGACTCTCGTCACCTCCGGGTCGGATGACATCATCGAGCAAATCACCAAACAATTGAACAAACTCGTCGATGTCATCAAAATCAGCGATCTTTCCGAGATTCCCAATATCGAACGGGAACTCTTGCTCGTCAAGGTTCGCGCCACCGGCGCGGCGCGCGAAGAAATGAAGCGCATGGCCGATATTTTCCGCGCTCACATCATCGATGTTACAGACGCTTCCTATGTCATCGAACTCACGGGCAACCAGAAAAAGCTGGATGCCTTCATTGCTGCCATCGACCCCGCTCTGCTCATCGAAACGGTACGTTCGGGCGCCTGTGGCCTCGGACGCGGCGAGCGCGTGCTCAAACTCTGACCTTCTGCTTATAATCGAAGGTTTTTCTCCACACCTTACTCCCACCAGAAGGACCACCATGAAAGTCTATTACGACAAAGATGCCGATCTCTCCCTCATCAAAGGCAAAAAAGTCACCATCGTTGGCTACGGCTCCCAGGGCCATGCCCACGCCCAGAATCTCAGCGACTCCGGGGTCGACGTCGTCGTCGGCCTGTGCAAAGGCATCGACAATTCCTGGGAAAAAGCCGAAGCCGCCGGGCTGAAAGTCAAGGAAACGGCTGAAGCCGTCAAGGACGCCGACGTCGTCATGGTTCTCCTGCCCGATGAAATCGCCCCGCAGGTCTACAAGGCAGACATCGAAGCCAACCTCAAGCAAGGCGCGACACTCGCCTTCGCCCACGGCTTCAACATCCACTACAACCAGATCGCCCCGCGCAGCGACCTCGACATCATCATGGTCGCCCCCAAGGGCCCGGGGCACACCGTTCGTTCCGAATACCTCAAGGGCGGCGGCGTCCCCGCGCTGATCGCCGTTTACCAGGACAAGTCCGGCAAGGCGCGCGACCTCGCCCTCTCCTACGCTGCGGCCAACGGCGGAACCAAGGGCGGCGTCATCGAGACCTCCTTCCGCGAAGAACCCGAAACCGACCTCTTCGGCGAACAGGCCGTACTGTGCGGCGGCTGCGTCGAACTCATGAAAATGGGTTTCGAGACTCTCGTCGAAGCTGGCTACGCCCCGGAAATGGCCTATTTCGAATGCCTGCACGAGATGAAGCTCATCGTAGACCTCATCTACGAAGGCGGCATTGCCAACATGAACTACTCCATTTCCAACAATGCCGAATACGGCGAATACGTCACCGGCCCGAAAGTCATCAACGACACCTCGCGCGAAGCCATGAAGGAAGCCCTGAAGCGCATCCAGAACGGCGACTACGCCAAAGAGTTCATCCTCGAAGGCCGCACCGGCTACCCCTCCATGACCGCCCGCCGCCGCCTCAATGCCGAGCATCCCGTCGAAAAAGTCGGCGGCCAGTTGCGCGACATGATGCCGTGGATCAAGAAAAACAAACTGGTGGATCAGTCGAAGAACTGATCATCCTTCCGCCCCCCGGCAACAACAAAGCCGGGGGTGCACACAACACCAACTCCTGTTAGAATCCCCACCCTTCGGGCCGATAGCTCAGCTGGGAGAGCGCTGCGTTCGCAATGCAGAGGTCGAGGGTTCGATCCCCTTTCGGTCCACCAAGTTACTGTTCAAGTCGTACCATGAAAGACCAGAACACCTGATAGATACGGGGGTTCTGGTTTTTTTCGTTGGCATCAGTATGGTTCATACACCGCCGCCCTTCCTCTTGCCTGACAGCAAAACCTTACGCCGTGCCACCTGTTCGCGTGCGCTCACCAGCAGAGCATGAATCTTGCGCTCAAACACCGGTCGTTCAGGGAACACCGTCCAGTATTCGGCAACCATGATGTTGTCCTGATCCAATTGCAACAGTTCTATCTGCTCACGGCTTTTTTCGGCACAGAGAATCAAGCCGATGGGTGCGTTTTCGCCCTCCTGCCGCTCGTAGCGGTTGAGCCAGCCGAGGTAAAGTTCCATCTGCCCCTTGTGACGTGCCTCGAACTTGCCGATCTTCAATTCTACTGCCACCAAGCGTTTCAGTCTGCGATGGAAAAAGAGCAGGTCGAGATGAAAATCTTCACCGTCGATGATCATGCGCTTCTGGCGCTCAACGAAGGCAAAACCTCCGCCAAGTTCCAGGATGAAGCTCTCCAGTTCCCGCAACACGGCGGCTTCCAGGTCGGCTTCCAGATAACCATCGTGTAACCCAAGCACGTCCAGCAGATAGGGGTCTTTGAACGTGTCGTGCGGAACGACGGAAGACTCGGCCAGTTGCGCGTTGGCGATTTCTCTGCGCTCGAACGCCTTGCGCGTAATAAATTGGCGCAATTCGCGCTTGCCAAGCTGACGGGCCGCCGCCTCGCCGAGGTAGAAAAGGCGAGCCTCTGGCGTTTTCAGCGGTAATACCTCGACGACGTGCGACCAACTCAATCGTGTCGCCAGCGGCGACACAATTCCGAAATCCGGGAACTGCTCTGCAAACTGCATCATGCGGCGCAAATTGCGCGCCTCGAAGCTGCGCCCGTAGCAGACGACTAATTGTGTCGCCAGCGCCGACACAATCTTTTGCCCGTACTCCGCACGTTGGTTGTTCAGAATTTCACTGTTGACCTGTCGCCCGATACGCCAAAACAGAAACACGGTGGTGGTGTTGGCCTGACGCGCCAAGGTACGGCGGGCTTCCTCAATCAAGCCGGAAACTGCGGTGAAAAGATCGCTTTGCGACGGGAGCGTGACTGCGCTTCCGCTCTTTTTATTTGCCGCCATCGTTGTCCTCGTCTTTTGGTTCGTCTGTCTTATCTCCCAATGCTATCAGATCGTCATCGACGGCGATGTTGTCCGGGAGCGGGCTGCCAGCCGTGCTCGTCTACCTGCCCGGTGGCTACGTCGGAGATCAAGCGGTCACGGTATAACGACTATTATTCACCCAGCAGGGCACCAAGCAATGTTTGGGGTATCCACGAAAAGACGAAAGCAAAAATCGCTCAACAGTGCGCTTTATAAGGACGGTTCAATCCCCTTTCGGCCACCAATACACGACGCCCAACCGTTCTCGGTTGGGCGTTTCCCTTTGCGAAATTCCCGCGCCATGCGGGATTCCAGGCCTTTCTGCGGGAGCCAGTCGTTGGATATATCTCGGGCGAGAAGGCTTTGAAAGGGGAGGCTTAGTGCCTGCCCAAGCGTAGCTCGGACGAATCGAGTTGGAACTCGTCTTCGATCCCCAACTTCTTGAGAATCGCAGGCAACACTTGGTGAATCACCCGCATTCCCGTCAGCAACTCATCCATGTAGATGTCAGGATGCAGTCGTCCTTGGTTGAAACCCAAGCTCTCTCTCTCAGCCTCTAGGCCAAGTTCCTCAGGGGAGTCATAGACCATGTTGAGAAGCTCCGCTCCGAGAGGAA
>JAITMK010000143.1 GCA_031277415.1 Azoarcus sp. | reverse complement strand
GGTATGGCCGAACTGGGCGAGGATATTTTCCATATGCCGGTGAGGGTTGGCTCTCCGCTCTATGAGGGCGCGTTGGCCGATGTGATTCGCTTTCCGCAGTATGCGGCAGCAATGGGGCTGGTGATCGAGGGCGCAGCGCAACGGCGGCGCGGCATTCAGGCTCGTGATACCAGCGGAATGAAACAGATTTGGGGGCGTTTGAGGGATTGGTTCGGGCGCAATTTCTGAACTTTTCTCCGGCAAACACCATGCCGTTCGTCAGTTGATCGTCACGTAATCAAGGGGGAATGAAAATTGCGAAAACAGGACATGACATTTGTGCTGTAATGCAGCATTATGCATTAATACTGTTGCGTCGAGACAGCAGACGAAGGGGTTTCACAAGGTTTGACTTTTTTCCAGGAGCCATGCAAATGTTTGAAATTGTTGAAAAAGAACAACGGTCATCAAATGGTAGAACCATTATCAAGGTGATCGGTGTTGGGGGAGCAGGCGGAAACGCCGTCGATCACATGGTGCGCGAAGGGGTGCAGGGCGTCGATTTCATCGTCGCCAACACCGATGCGCAGGCGTTGGCGCGTTGCCTCGCGCCGGTCAGAATTCAGCTTGGCACGACCGGGTTGGGTGCAGGTTCCAAGCCGGAAGCGGGCCGTGCAGCGGCGCAGGAATCGCATGACACCATCGCTGCTGCGCTGGCCGATGCACACATGGTTTTCATTACCGGCGGCATGGGCGGCGGTACCGGGACCGGCGCCGCGCCTGTGGTGGCCGAAATTGCCAAGGAACTGGGCATCCTCTGCGTGGCAGTCGTGACCAAGCCCTTCGATTTCGAGAACCGCCTGCGGGTTGCCGAGAGCGGCATCGATGAATTGAGTCGTTACGTCGATTCGCTCATCGTCGTGCTCAACGACAAATTGCTCGAAGTCTACGGCGACGAAGCCACGTTCGAGGAGTGTTTCCGTGCCTCGGACAACGTGCTCTGCAAGGCAGTCGGGGGTATTTCCGAAATCATCAACGCGCCGGGTCTGGTCAATGTCGACTTCCAGGACGTGCGCACGGCAATGGGAGAAATGGGCCGTGCCATGATGGGTTCGGCAGAAGCTGCCGGGCTGGATCGCGCGCGGATTGCTGCCGAACAGGCCGTGGGAAGTCCGCTGCTCGAAGGTACCGAGTTGTCGGGCGCGCGTTGCGTGCTCATCAACATCACCGCTGGCAAGGGTTCGCTGAAACTGGCCGAGGTGAAAGAGGCTGTGCATACGGTGCAGGCTTTTGCCGCACAGGAAGCCTTCGTCAAATACGGAACCGTGTTCGACGACAGCATGGAAGACCGCTTGCGTGTCACCGTGGTGGCAACGGGGTTGGGTACTCCGGGAATTAAGCGGCAGGATCCGCAACCGTGGATACATGTCGTGCGCACGGGCACGCACGGTCCGATCAACGTTGGCGGGAATAGCAGAGAGGTCTATGACGACATCAGCAATATCGCCACCCCGGCGGTTGTTCGTAATACTCGTCGTGACCGTACCGAACCGACGGTAAGTAAAAGTACGCGTTTCAGCGGCGGCAATGCTGGAGCAGGCGCTACTTACGACATTCCTGCCTTCCTGCGGCGTCAGGCAGACTGAGCATTAATCGGCTTTCTGGAGACGCGCGATCACTATCCCGGCGACAGGTCCATCCCCCTTCGGACCTGCCGGGATGGTGGTGGCGCCCTTGCAGGAGACGCTCTGCCGGGTCGCTCGTGATAAGCTTGGGTTGCATTGTGGAAAGAAGCAGGAAACGTGATCAGACAGCGCACCCTCAAATCAGTTGTTACCGCGACAGGCGTGGGCCTGCATGGCGGGCGCAAGGTCAACCTTGTTTTGCGTCCTGCCGAAGTGAATACCGGCATCGTGTTTCATCGCGTTGACGTCCGGCCGCCCATCGATTTGCCCGTCGATCCGTATTCAGTCTGCGATACCCGGCTGTGTTCCGGGTTGGAAAAGGATGGCTGCAAGATCGGTACGGTTGAACACCTGATGTCGGCCCTGGCCGGGCTTGGCATCGACAATCTCCATATCGACGTCGATGCGCCCGAAATCCCAATCCTGGATGGCAGTGCCGGGCCTTTCGTCTTTTTGCTCCAGTCCGCGGGCATCAAAGAGCAGTCGGCCCCAAAAAAATTCCTGCGAGTCAAGAAACCCGTCGAGTATCGGGAAGACGATAAACTCGTGCAACTGTCGCCTTATGATGGTTTTCGTTTGAAATTTTCCATCGTCTTTGATCACCCGGCGATAGATTCGACCACTACCGAGGTGGAAATCGACTTTGCCAGACACTCCTATGTGCGCGATGTTTCGCGCGCACGTACTTTCGGATTCATGCAGGACGTGGAATTCATGCAGGCCAATGGGCTTGCTCTTGGAGGGAGTCTTGAAAACGCAATCGTCATAGACGAATATCGCGTACTCAACTCCGAAGGTCTGCGCTACGCCGATGAATTCGTCAAACACAAGGTGCTCGACGCCATCGGTGATCTCTACATCTGTGGTTATCCGCTGCTGGCGACCTATACAGCCCGCAAGGCAGGCCATGCGCTCAACAATCGTTTGTTGCGGGTGTTGCTCGAAGACGCTTCGGCCTGGGAAATCGTCAGCTTTGACGATACTGTGCCCGCGCCTGCAGCGGTCGTTCACCAGCTTGCCGATCCGATAGTGGCATTTTAGGGGGAACGCACAATGCTGCTACTGCTGCGGATTACGGGCCTGCTGCTGTGTCTGGGGATTGGCGCTTCGCTGATTCTGTGGATGCTGACCGGGCAGTCCCATTACAGGGTATGGGCGTGGAACCTTTTTCGCGTCGGTGTTGCGGCGGTTTTCATCATATTGGCGCTTTTTGCGCTTGAGCGGATATTGGTTTGACCCATACAGGCACAACATCGCCCAACGTTGCCCGGAACATCCCTTGTGCGTCGGGAAGGTGAAGCGCGAATCAATAAGCGTTCCGATCCTTCACGATGGTCCAAACGGTTTTGACGATGATCCAGAAATCCAGGCTCAATGACCAGTTACGCAGATATTCGAGATCGTACTCGATGCGCTTTTTCATTTTATCGATGGTTTCCGTTTCGCCCCGATAACCATTGACCTGTGCCCATCCGGTGATGCCTGGCTTGACCTTGTGGCGGATCATGTAGCCCTTGATCGCTTTCCGGTAAGTCTCGTTGTGCGCAACCGCATGCGGGCGCGGGCCGACGATGCTCATTCTGCCCTGAAGTACATTGACGAACTGCGGCAGTTCATCCAGTGAAGTCTTGCGGATAAACGCGCCGAATCGCGTAATGCGCGCATCGTTCTTTGTGGCCTGTTTGATGACTTCTCCGTCGTCGCAGGCCGTCATCGAACGGAATTTATAGACGAGGATTTCCTTGCCGTCGAGGCCGTAGCGTCTCTGTTTGAAGATGACGGGCCCGGGAGAGGACAGTTTTACGCCAATAGCCAGCAGCAGCATTAACGGGAGCAACAACAGCAAAATGATAATTGAGAACACGACATCGGAAGAACGTTTGATGAAACCGTTGAATCCGGTGAAAGGAGTTTCGCAAACCGTAACGACCGGCATGTTTCCAACAGTGTCGAATCGGCCCTGGATGAGATCGGTGATGAAAATGTCCGGAACGAAATAAATCGAGGCTGTCGTATCCTTGAGGCTGTCGAGCAGGTTGAGGATGTGAGGCTGGGCGGCCATGGGCAGAGCCAGATAAATGGCTTCGACATGGTTCTGCTTGACGTATTCCGACAGGTCGGACAGATTCCCCATGACTGGAGCAGGGAGATCGGGCGGGAATTCGCCGGAGCCGCGATCATCGAAGAAACCGAGGACATGCGTGCCGAGGTAAGGATCGTTCTGAAATTGTTGCGCGAGGCAGATGGCAATGTCGTTGCTTCCGGCAATGACGGCGGTGCGCAGGTTGCTCGGTGAGGAGATCACGCGCGGAAGCACGATTCTCAGGGTAGTGTAGGCAGCCCCATATACGACAGGCGTGGCAATAACCCAGGCAAGCAGGATGTTTTCCGGATAATACTGAATGTAGGCTGTGGCAAAACCAAAGGCTCCCATGATGAGGATAAACAGCAACCAACTGGACAGTAGTTTCCGAAATACCCGGCGGGGTCTTTCGTGAAAAGACGCTTCGCCGGGGAAAGTCACGGCGAACGATAAGATGCAGAGAATGATGTAGTGAGGGCCGATCTCTTCATCATGGTAGGCGGCAGCTGCCAATAGACATATGGCGATGATGGAGGGATAAAGAAAAGCCCCAATACCCGTGCTTAATGTAAAGCCGGTATGTTGGAGCAGGTTTCCCTTCAGCGGCCGGTTGCTGTGTTCATACTGAAGCATTTCTCACTCTAACATGAAAAGAGTATCTCTGTAATGTGAATAATCAATGCTTTGAACACGGGTCTCGCTTGTCTCCGCCATTTATGGCGGAGACAAGCGAGACAAAGCAACACCGGGAGCCGAAGGCTCCCCAAAACCGTATCGAGGAATCCCCGGCCTTCAGGACGGAGTGACTCAAAAACAAACTGGATGCCCGAAGGCATCCAGTTTGTTTGTACTTACTTAAAGCTTATGTTACAGCAAAACTACATTAATTGACCGTCATTTTCCGGCGGCGCGCAACCATTCCGACGATGCCCAGCCCAGCCAGCATCATGGCATAGGTTTCCGGTTCGGGAACTGCTGACACACCCAAGTCGAGGAAGTAGGTGCCAGAGCCGTTACCGTAACCGGTACCCGTACCGGTGATCTTGATCGCGTATTGGGACGATTCAAGAGCAAGGGCCTGTTGCCAGATCTCCGGAGTAACCCCACGTTCGTACGAGAACGAGGCGATGAGTTGGCTGGGGTCGTCAGTCTGGGTTCCTTTGAATAATTGGAACTCGATGCCACTATAGTTGTAGCTGTGATCATTTGACACAGTAAGCATCACGTCCAACCAGTTGGAACTGCCCACGAGGGCGCTATCTACCGAAAAAGTATAATAGTCCTCGAAATACATGAAGTCATAGCTGACATGGTGTATGCTATTGTCAAGCGTAAGCGACGAGCCGAAGTTTATGTTTTCTGCATGCGCAGCAATACAAGCGAGTCCCAGCGCGACAGCGGCGACTGTTTGTTTGAGTTTCATCATCATTTCTCCTGTTACTACTAATACAAAAACGAACAAGCGCTGCAATCTGCGGGCGCCTACGAGGCATGGTGGAGATAAGGTAATATCTATCGGAAAGCGCGAATATGCGTGTTTTTATCAATGTCTGTTTTTCGCAATTCAGTACAATCCGCAACCTGAACATTTTTGAGTCACCCCTGCCTGAAGGCAGGGGATTCCTCGATACGGTACTGGGGCGCCTTCGGCGCCAAGTGACGCTTTGTCTCGCTTGACTCCGCCATAAATGGCGGAGATTGCGCG
>JAITMK010000099.1 GCA_031277415.1 Azoarcus sp. | reverse complement strand
CAAACCAGGCTGGGTGATTGATTTCCTTGCCAATGGTGGTTCGCTGGATAGACTTGCCGTCTAAACGCGAGACGTATTGAGCACAATCCCTGCTATTATCATGCGAACAGATCCGGTTTGAACCCTTGCTCTCCAAGGGAAGGTTTCAGTGGGTGTGCTGAAAAGAAGATGCAACACGGATATATTAAAGCGGCAGGCGCAAATGTCTGTCGCTGTTTTTTTGCTGCCTGGAGCAGTTTCGATTCATTCGATTACATATTCTGTTTGAGGGTAACAACTTTGTAGGTTGGGATGAGCGTAGCGAATCCCAACGCTATTACCATCCATCGGCAGGATAATGTTGGGGCTCGCTTCGCTCACCGCCAACCCACGGGATAGCGAATGTGTAAAGTAGTAAACAAAACGCGTTCTAACTGGCTAAGTCACTCAAAAGCACAGCCTTCCCAATTACTCTCCCTCTGTCCGTTTTTACCTTTCATACTCTACTTACGAATTAAATTCTCGTTCGTCGCTGTTTCTGTTCGGTTCTCAATCAGGCATTGCAGTAGAGACGGCGCAGCCACGTTGTATATGCGCACCAACCCGGCGCACCCCTTTCACCACTCCGGGCTTTGAAACCCATACCTTGACCCAGGCCGCAGAAAATCGGGCATATAACATATCAACAACAAACTCCCCCAGCGTTTCAATCAGATTGAAGTGCCGTTTCGCAAGCTCCGCACGGATAACGCCGACTACTTCCGCATAATCGATGCTGCGGGCGATATCGTCCTGAATGGCAGCAGTCTCCGGAATGCCAAAGTGCAGATCAAGCTCAACAACCTGAGACGCGATGCGTTCACGGGAATATATCCCCACCCGGGCATCGACACGCAGACCCTCGATAAAGATAGAATTCATCGCAGTTCCCAATAAAGGAAACTCTGCATTACCCTGCCCCTACAGCATGTCATCCTGCTTGATATCGCAGGATCCACGCGGTGTCTGGATTCTGCGACTTCGCTTCGCTGCGCGCAGAATGACAGGAGGGGTTTTGCAGGCTTTCCTAAAGTCAGCAATTTGCCACGATTCTAACCGCCCACGCTTCAGCGTGCGCAACCCACGGAGAAGCAATGGTTTCCATCTCCCTCGTACTCCTGCTCATCGGAGCCTATTTCATCGGTTCCATACCCTTTGCCATCGTCTCAACCCGCTTGCTCGGACTCGGCGACCCGCGTAGCTACGGCTCCGGCAACCCCGGCGCTACCAACGTACTACGTAGCGGCAGCAAAACCGCTGCCGCGATAACGCTGGCGGGAGACTGTCTGAAAGGCTGGCTGGCTGTATGGATTTCAGGAATTCTCGGCTTCGATGCGCTTAGCGCAGCCCTCGCGGGACTGGCAGCCTTCATCGGCCATGTATTCAGTGTCTTTCTGCGCTTCAAGGGCGGCAAAGGAGTCGCTACCGCGCTCGGCGTGGTCGCGGGGCTTGATCTCCTCATCGCTCTCGCCAGCCTCGGCGTCTGGCTGCTGACAGTCCTGATCAGCCGTTATTCGTCCGCTGCCGCGCTGATGGCGGCAATCGTTGCACCAATTGCCGCCGGTTTCGTTCTGGACAGCAAGGCAGTCGTGCTGATCGTACTGACCCTCAGCGCGATCCTCATCTGGCGCCATGCCGCCAACATCCGTCGGCTGCTGAATGGGACAGAAGGAAAAATAGGCCAACGCAAGCAATCTGAGCCAACTTCAGGAAACGAATAGCCACCCCGCAGGCTGGAATGAGCGAAGCGAACCCCAACATGGAAGGCATGGCTTCGCGAAACGGCGCATGTTGGGGTTCGCCTGCGGCTCACCGCCAACCTACAATGTGGTTACCCTCAGCCCCCCGCCGAAGCCGGGCGAATAAGATCAGCCAGAGGCCAGCGCGGACGCACACGAATCGCCGGGTCAGCAAGCGGGCGCTCCCCGCGCATCAACCGTTGCGTCCCCGCGAACGCAATCATCACACCATTATCGGTACATAACTCCGGGGCCGGGTAATACACGCGCGCGCCCAGTCTGACCGCAGCAGCATCGAGCCCGGCACGCAAGGCCCGGTTGGCTCCTACCCCACCGGCCACCACCAGGGCGCGCAGCCCTGTCCGTTCCAAAGCAGCCACCGCCTTGGCCGTCAGCACTTCCGTCACGGCCTGCTGAAAACCGGCAGCCAGATCAGACCGATATTCAGGGCGCCAATCCGGGGAAGAGACCACATTGAGCACTGCCGTTTTAAGACCACTGAAGCTGAAATCGAAATCACCGGAATGCAACATCGGGCGCGGCAGCCTGAACCGTCCGGCATCACCGCACGCAGCAAGCGCAGCCAGTTGCGGCCCGCCCGGGTAGCCGAGGCCGAGAATCTTGGCCGTCTTGTCGAACGCCTCTCCGGCGGCATCGTCGAGCGTCTCCCCGAGCAACTCGTAATCGCCCACATCGGCAACCCGCATCAATTGAGTATGCCCGCCCGACACCAGGAGCGCGATGAACGGAAAGGCCGGAGGATCATCAGAGAGCAGCGGCGAAAGAAGGTGCCCTTCGAGATGATGCACAGGCAAAGCCGGAATTCCGGCAGCCAGCGCCATCGCCTCGGCCACGCTCGCCCCAACCAGCAGCGCGCCGGCCAATCCCGGCCCGGCGGTGTAGGCAATCGCGTCGAGATCAGTCACCTCCAGCCCGGCTTCGCGCAAAGTCTGTCGAATAAGGATCGGCAACAATCGGATGTGGTCGCGCGAAGCCAGTTCGGGAACAACGCCGCCATACACCGCGTGGAGATCGGCCTGCGTATGCAGCGCCTGCGCGAGTACGCCGCACCCGCTCTCAAAAACGGCAACCCCGGTCTCATCGCACGAAGATTCGATTCCCAGCACTTTCATGGCCAGCAATTCCGCGCCTTTTGCTAAAAAGTAAAATTCTACCTGTCGGAACACCGTTTCCCACACGGAAATCTTGCCATTCGTTTCATGTCAACATATACTAGGCGTTTTACCTTCAAGTTTCCCGAGGAAGCCAAGCAATGCCGGGTATTCGCGTCAAAGAAAACGAACCGTTTGAAGTTGCCATTCGCCGCTTCAAGCGCACCATTGAAAAAACTGGCGTACTCACCGAACTGCGCGCGCGCGAGTTCTATGAAAAACCGACCGCCGAGCGCAAGCGTAAACTCGCCGCTGCGGTCAAACGCAACCATAAACGTCTGCGCAGCCAGATGCTGCCGCCCAAGCTGTACTGAGTCCTTGATTTCAGGCGGCGTTCCGGCGAATACCAAACGCCCCCAGACGCCCGCAACCGAATAACGCCGGGTGAGAATCCATCAGGATCTCTCCCGGCGCGATGCTTTTGGCGACCGATGATTCCACAATCCTTCATTCAGGATCTGCTCGCCCGCGTCGATATCGTCGACGTCATCGAACGCTATCTGCCTCTCAAGAAAGGCGGGGTCAACTACTTCGCCTGCTGCCCCTTCCACTCGGAAAAATCCGCCTCTTTCTCGGTCAGCCCATCCAAGCAGTTCTACCACTGCTTCGGTTGTGGCGCGCACGGCAGCGCCATCGGATTTCTCATGCAATACTCCGGGCTGACCTACGTTGAAGCCATCCGGGAACTTGCACAGGAAGCCGGAGTACAGGTTCCCGACGACGGACGCAACACCAGGCAGCCAGACGACAGCTACGACCGTCTCATCGAAATCATGAGCACCGCGGCGAAGTTCTACCGCGAGACGCTTGAACATTCACCGGCTGCCGGAACCTACCTGCGCAAACGCGGCCTGTCACCCGAAATTGCCGCACGCTTCGGTATCGGATTCGCACCCGATGCACAAACATCGCTGCAACGGGTCTTCCCCGATTACCGGGATAAACTCCTGAACACCACCGGACTGGTCATCGACAATGATCAGGGGCGGCGCTATGACCGCTTCCGCAATCGAATCATATTTCCGATCCACGACCGGCGGGGACGCATCATCGCCTTCGGCGGACGGATACTCGACAGCGGCGAGCCAAAATACCTGAATTCGCCCGAAACCCCTTTGTTTGAGAAAGGCCGCGAACTCTACGGCTTTTCCCTTGCGCAGAAAGCGATTCGCGCCGCCGGTTTCGTCCTGGTGGTCGAAGGCTACATGGATGTCGTCGCACTGGCCCAGTTCGGCATGGAAAATGCGGTCGCCACCCTCGGAACCGCAACCACCCCACACCACATCCAAACTCTGCTGCGCCAGACCGACCGCGTCGTATTCTGCTTCGACGGCGACGACGCCGGACGGCTTGCCGCCTGGCGGGCGCTCGAAAACGCGCTTGGCGCACTACGCGACGACGTCACGCTCGCCTTCCTGTTCCTGCCCTCCGGGCACGACCCCGACACCTTCATCCGTGAAAAAGGGTTGGAAGCCATGCGCAATGCTGCCGCGCACGCCACCCCTCTAGCCACCTTCCTGCTCGATGCCCTCAGCCAGCGTTGCGATATTACGAGCGCCGAAGGCCGCGCCCGGCTGATCTTTGAAGCCAAGCCACTCATCACCCGCATTCCGGAAGCCGCCGCAATCCTGCGCCTGCAACTGATCAAAGCCATCGCCGGCACAAGCCGACTGACCCAGACCGAAGTCGAACAAGCTCTCGGCATCCAGCCCGCCCCACGCGCCAATGCCTTCCCTGCCCACAGCGCATCCAAAACCGCCTACGACTCACAGAAACCTCCTTTTACGCGCCGACCGCCGCCCTCCCCTGCTTCCACCCTGTTGCGACTCGTCCTGCAGCACCCGGCACTGACCGCAAGACTGCCGGTCAACCTGATCCCGGACGATACCGACGAAGGGCGCACCCTGATTGCAATCACCGATCTCGCCGAATCGGGCGAGTCCGTTATCAGCCTCGGCGCACTGAGCGAACGCTTTCGCGGTACTCCCCACGGCGAGACGCTGGATCGAATTGCCATCGGCCTGATCGACACCGAATTCGACCCCGCTGCCGTCGAACCCCTGTTTGAAGATACGCTGCTCAAACTCCAGACCAACATTATCGCCAGGGAAATTGCCGAACTTGAGAAACAAGCGCGTACAGGCACGCTTTCACTCACCGAGCGAGGCCGCCTTGCTGATCTCCTGAAAGAAAAACACGGTACCTCGCTTTACAAAAAGCCTGACTTATAGTATAGTAGCCCGTTTTAATGTTTTACGCTTATCGAGGAGTGTCATGGCCCGCGAAAAAGCCAAGGATGCGCGCAAGACCAACTCCACCCGGGAGCGCAGCACCAGGACAAAGGACAATAAAAACAAAATCGTCCCGGTCGCACAAAGCCCCGAAGCAGCACAAATCGATGCTGAAGCCCGCCGCACGCAGCTCAAGACACTGATTGCGCTTGGTAAGGAGCGCGGCTACCTTACTTACGCCGAAATCAGTGACCACTTGCCCGATGATGTTGCCGATGCCGAACGGATCGAAGACATCATCACTACCTTCAATAGCCTGGGCATCCAGGTCTATGATGCTGCGCCTGCAACAGATGACCTGCTCATGACCGATGGCGTAGCCAGTCCGGTCGATGAGGACGTTGCTGAAGAAGAGGCCGAACAGGCGCTTTCCACGGTCGATTCCGAATTTGGCCGCACCACCGACCCTGTGCGTATGTACATGCGTGAAATGGGTACGGTCGAACTCCTCACCCGTGAAGGCGAAATCGAAATCGCCAAACGCATTGAAGAGGGTTTGAAGCACATGGTGCAGGCCATTTCCGCCTGCCCGACCACGATTGCCGAGATGTTGGAAACTGCCGACAAGGTAGCCCGCGACGAAATGCGGATCGACGAAATCATCGATGCAGTCATCGACCCTGCCGCCATCGCAGAAGCGGAAGCGGAAGTGGAAGAGGAGGTGGAAGTCGCAGAAGACGAAGAAGTAGAAACAGGGCAAGTCGTCGCTGCCGGAGAGACCGAAGAAGTTCTTGTCAGCGCCAAAAGTGGCGAGAATGCGAACGGGGGCAACGAAGAAGAAAGCGAAGAAGATGAAAATGGAGACGCCGAAGCCGATGAAGACGGTGAAGCCGCTGCTACCGCCGCGTCTCTCGCACAGCTGAAGGCAGACGCCCTTGCTCGCTTTGATTTCATCCGCGATCAATACAAAAAAATGATGAAAATGCTTGCCAAGAGCGGCTCGCAAAACAAAGCCTATCTCAAACATCAGCGAGCCATTTCCGACGAGTTGCTCAGCATTCGCTTTACTGCCAAATCCATCGAACGGCTGTGCGACTCCGTGCGCCAGATGGTTGACCGTGTGCGTACTCACGAACGCCAGATTCTCACCCTCTGCGTCGAACGTGCCCACATGCCCCGCCAGCATTTCATCAAATCCTTTCCCGGCCACGAAACCGACCTCGATTGGCTGCCGGGTGAAATTGCCCTGAGCAAGCCCTACTCCCTGGCGTTGAGCCGTATCCATCCCGCCATTTTCGAAGAACAACAAAATCTGATCGAAATGCAGGAAAAAGTCGGTATCCCGCTCAAGGAGCTCAAGGACATCAACCGTCAGATGTCCACGGGTGAAGCCAAGATGCGCCGCGCCAAGCGCGAAATGACCGAAGCCAATCTGCGGCTCGTCATCTCCATCGCCAAGAAATACACCAACCGGGGCCTGCAATTCCTCGATCTCATCCAGGAAGGCAACATCGGCCTGATGAAAGCCGTAGACAAATTCGAATACCGTCGCGGCTACAAGTTTTCCACCTACGCCACATGGTGGATTCGCCAGGCCATCACCCGCTCCATTGCCGATCAGGCGCGCACCATCCGCATCCCCGTGCACATGATCGAAACCATCAACAAGATGAATCGCATCAGTCGGCAAATTCTCCAGGAAACAGGCCTGGAACCGGACCCGGCCACATTGGCCGAGCGCATGGAGATGCCGGAGGAAAAAATCCGCAAGATCATGAAAATCTCCAAGGAGCCGATCTCGATGGAAACCCCCATCGGTGACGACGACGACTCCCACCTTGGCGATTTCATCGAAGACACCGCAACGCTCGCCCCGGCGGAAGCAGCCACCTATGCCGGGTTACGCGACGCCACCGCCGAAGTGCTCGACTCGCTTACCGCGCGTGAAGCCAAGGTGCTGCGGATGCGCTTCGGCATTGAAATGAACACTGACCATACGCTCGAAGAAGTCGGCAAACAGTTCGATGTCACCCGCGAACGCATCCGCCAGATCGAAGCCAAGGCATTGCGCAAACTGCGTCATCCAAGCCGCTCCGAGAAACTGCGCAGCTTCCTCGACAGTGATGCTTGACGCGCGGATCGACCATCCGTTCAAGGGCCTCTAGCTCATGCATGGTTAGAGCAGCGGACTCATAATCCGTTGGTGCAGGGTTCGACTCCCTGGGGGCCCACCAATAAATCAAAGGCTTGCAGGGTTTTATCCTTGCAAGCCTTTTGTTTGGGAATCATACGGTGTCAGCGCACGATTTTGTTAATCGGTAATTCCAGGATGTCCTCTGCTCCTGCGGCTTTCAGGCGGGGGATGAGGATATTCACGCTTGATTTATCGGCAACAGTGGTAAGTGAGTAGCCGCTCAAACCGTGCAACTGACTTATGGTGGGACGTTTCATGGCGGGTAATTCTGCGATGACGGCATCGAGACATTCAGCAGGCGTGTTCATTATCAGCAAGACGCGCCCTCTGGCTTCGATTGCGCCTAAAAGCAAGGTGCGAATTTCTTCCATTGCCTTACGCTTATCGGGGTTCTCCCAAGAGGCACGATTCGCAAACAGGCGGGTCGTCGATTCAAGAATCGTCTCAATAATGCGCAGACCGTTGAGCCTGAGTGTTGACCCGGTTTCTGTGAGGTCGACAAGCGCGTCCATAAAATCGGGGACTTTTGCCTCTGTCGCGCCATAGCTGAAAAAGATTTCTACAGGAATTCCAAGCTGCTCAAAGTATGATCGCGTGATGCTGGGGAACTCTGTCGTAATGCGGCTGCCAGGCGCGATATCGCGAGCACAGTGTATCGAGGACGTATCAGAGACGGCCAACACCATTTTCACGGTGCCAGTGCCGGTTTTTGCATAAGGCAGTTCGGCAATCTCAACGACGTCGGCCTTGCTTTCAGTGACCCAGTCGTAGCCCGAAATACCTAAATCGAAGTCACCCGATGTGACATAAACGGGAATTTCCTGCGGCCGCAGTATCTTCACTTTGGCGACTCGCGGGTCGTCAATAGTGGGGTTGTAGCCGCGTTCTGGCCTGGAAAGCTTCAGGTTGGCGGCATCGAACAGCTTATATGTTTGTTCCTCAAGGCTGCCTTTGGGCAAAGCGAGTGAAAGCATGGGATTTAACCTTTCAAAAATAGTGGCGGCGCAAAGTATCCGGCAAACGGGCACAGACCACAATTGTCTTGCAAAGCGCAACAAGCACGACAGCTTGTACTCGACACGCTGAACACGGGTCTCGCGCAATCTCCGCCATTTATGGAGGAGTCAAGCGAGACAAAGCAACACCGGGAGCCGAAGGCTCCCCAAAACCGTATCGAGGAATCCCCGGCCTTCAGGACGGGGTGACTCAAAAACGACGTGCGCGGACGCTCTAGCATGTACTAACAGTCAATTGCCGCGCCTGGTTCGACGGGGCGAATCCCGGGGAGCCTGCCAAACAAATGAAGGGATGCGTTTGCGCATCCCTTCGTTATCAGTTTACCGCTTCTGCAACGTAAATCTCGACTCGCCGGTTCATGGCGCGGCCTGCCACCGTATCGTTGCTGGCAATCGGTTCATACGAACCTCGCCCGTCGATGAGGATGCGACCCACCTCAACGCCACGGGCCGTCAGGTAATTACGCGCTGAAGCGGCGCGATTGACCGATAGCGGATCATTGATCGCGTCGCTGCCCGTGTTGTCGGTATGCCCGATGATCGTCACTTGAGTAACCAGGTTCTCGTTCAAGGTAACCGCAAAGCGGTTGAGAATCGGTCGCAGGGCAGGCTTGATGTTGTAGCGTCCCGTATCGAACGAAACGTCGGTTGGAATCTCCAGTTTGAGCTGGTTATCCTCCGTTTGCGTGACATTTATCCCGGTTCCCTGGGTAGCCTGTTCCATATCTTCTTTTTGTTTCTGCATCTGCCTCGACCAGAGATAACCGCCACCCGCACCGACTGCTGCACCGATTACCGCGCCGGTGGCCGTGCTCCTCCCTTTGTTTCCACCAGCCGTCGCGCGACCGAGAACACCGCCCACAATGGCTCCAATGGCTGCGCCGGTTCCAGTTGATCGTTCCGTCTCGCCCATGTTGGCGCAACCGGGAAGGTTCGCAACGCAAAACACAACGATGAGGCATGTGATAGCAATTTTGTTCATGATGTCTCCCCTCACGATTGAAAAATAGCCGGATACCAGAGTTGACCAGAGGGCCAAAGGTCGCAATTAGCATAGATGCTGTGATTATAATCTGAGTCAAGCATCTATGCAGAATTGCATTGGCAAGATAAATGCCCGGCATGCGTGATTATGATGTTTATATTACAGCTACCCGCCGGGCGAATTCATCGACTCGTGCCCAGTCTGTGAATTCGATTACCGTGGATGGATCGGTCGGCCCCTTGGTCATCCACAGGATGAAACGGATCGCCAGCCGGTCGAGCGGACGGTAGCTCGGGTAGTCGAGCCGTCCGGCGAATACATCGAGCAGACGCGGTTTCCAACGTATCTGCCGCAGGAATTTACGCAGATAGGGATTGGTTTCCGGACGGTTCTTCTGCGGCTTTCTGGCGACGATATTGACCGAGAAAAAGGCGCTCGGTTTGCTTTCGAGCAGGGAAAGGTGAGTCTCGATGAACTCGAACACCGAGCGGCGATGTTTGCCGTAGCGGATGCTGGCGCCGATGACAATCTTGTCGTAGCTCGCCGGATCGATGCTGTTGGCATCTTCAATGCGCCACAGGGCAACGCTGTGACCCTCTGCCTCGATCACCCGTCCGATCCGCTCGCAGATCGTCCGCGTGTGACCGTCGACGGTGGAATAAAGAATGAGAATGGTAGACATATCTTTTATATGGAAAACTTCGTATCAGACATTGAACGGGAAGAACGGCTGGGAATTCGCTTTAATGCTGCACATAGCCTCGGTCCGGTTTATTTCATACCTGCCGCTTTTTGAAATTCCGTCATACCGCCGCCAGCCGTTCCATCGTGTCGGGGAACTTCTCGACCAGTCGAATCAGGAGAGATGCCTGGGCATTAGGCTTGGCTCGCCCCTGCTCCCAATTTTCCAGCGTGCGGGGATTGGTGCGCAAGTAGCGGGCGAATACCGTGCGTGACAGGCGCAGGCGCTCGCGCAGGGCCAACAGTTCATCGGCGCTCACGTCGGGCGCCGGATTGAACTCCACAACGTGCTTGCGCAAGGTGATCTTGCCAAGACGATCAGCTTCGAGAGCTTCCAGACCTTCCATCAGTTCCGCAGCCAGACTGCGTTTCTGTTTCATCGACGTTTCTCCAACTGAGCTTTCAAACCATCCCTGAATGCACGTTTCGTTTTGGCATCCAGGTCGTCCATTTCGTCCTTGTCGTATAGGGTGAACAGCCAAAATTGCGAGCCACCATCCCACCAGTAATAAATCACCCGCAAGCCAGCGCGCTTACCCTTACCCCGGCGCGGGTCGCCATGACGCAGCTTGCGCAGACCACCCGTTCCTTCAATCACATCGCCAGTTTTGGGGTTTTGCATCATGGCGTTTTGCAAGTCTCGATATCCGTCATCGTCCAAATAGTCGTCCCGAAAACGAGCGAAGGCAGGCATTTCGACGAAGACGGCCTTCATGGATTGAATTGTACGCAAGTTGCGTTTATTCGCAAGATGCTTCGACACGGGACGGACAAACGCAGAGATCTCCTCAGCGCCGCAGACGCGAAAGAGCGAGAGCAACTTCCTTGAGGTCAGTTCACAAACGCCATACCTACGGGGTTTTCAGGAATTTCCTGGAATTCCTGAAATCCTGTTGGCTGGCTATACATTGAACGGGAAGAACAGGCCATGAACCGCACTAATGCTTGCTGTGCATCCTGGTTTGGTCATTCCGTACCCTCTTTTGACAATCCATCCACCCGGTCAGGCGATGGCCTGGATGCCGTTCTTTTCGACTACGGTCAGCAGGCGCAACGCCGGACCGCCGGGCTTCTTCACGCCGCGCTCCCAGTCGGAAACAAGGTTCTTGCTCACGTTCAGGTAGAGGGCAAAAATAGGCTGCGACAGGTGTTCGCGCTCGCGTAGCGCCCGGATGCGTTCGGGCGGCATGGGTTTGACCGGCGTCAGACAACTTTCGTCGAACTCGCGCATGGTCTGCTTGTCAATGGCACCGACTTCATGCAGGGCCTCCATCGTCTCGTGGATGGCCGCGTAGGCCTCACTCCGGTATTTCTTCGCCATGATCGTGCACCTCCGTAAATTGCCCCTTGCCGATCAACTCGGCCAAGTGCGTTTCCGACAGCCCCAGCACATGCTCCGCCGCCTTCTTGAACTCGGCCTTTTCGTCATCGCTGATGTTGTCGCGGTCGCTCTTGGCGAACCCGTAAACGAAAAAAGCCCGTTCCGCTGTGCGGTACAGGATGATGGTGCGGAAACCACCCGACTTGCCCTGCCCATGCCGCGCCACGCGCTGCTTGATGACACCTCCGCCTAAGTCAGCATCAACCAGCCCCCGCTCGGCGCGCTCGATGGCTTCCAGAAGCGCCTTGTCTGCGATGGCCTGCTTGCGTTGCCGCGCGCGTCAACATCATTATCCAGATTACATGCTAACGTCATAATACACCAGGAAATGGTGAATTCCCGGGCTATACATTAAACAAAAAATTCATGACATCCCCATCCTTCACCACGTAATCCTTGCCCTCTGCGCGCATCTTGCCCGCTTCTTTCGCGCCTGCCTCGCCCTTGTAGTGGATGAAATCTTCAAAGGTGATGGTCTGAGCACGAATGAAACCGCGTTCGAAATCGGTGTGGATGACGCCCGCCGCCTGGGGGGCGGTATCGCCGGTGTGGATGGTCCAGGCACGCACTTCCTTCACGCCCGCAGTGAAATAGGTTTGCAGGCCGAGGAGTTTGTATCCGGCGTGGATGACGCGATCCAGTCCCGGTTCGGCCAGCCCCAGGTCGTCGAGAAACGCGCTTTTGTCATCATCATCGAGATCGGCGATTTCAGCTTCGAGCGCCGCGCAAACGGGGACGACCACGGCGTTTTCCCGTGCGGCGTAATCCTCGACGGCTGCGAGCAACGGATTGTCGTGAAAACCGTGTTCGTCGACGTTGGCAACGTACATGGTCGGTTTCATCGTCAGCAGAAAAAACGGTTTCAGCAGAGCCTTTTCTTCATCGTACAGTTCGGCGGCGCGAGCGGGACGGCCTTCGTTCAGCACGGTTTGCACTTTTTGCAGCACGTCAAACAACCGTTTGGCATCCTTGTCGCCACCGGAGCGCGCTACTTTTTCAACCTTGACGATTTGTTTTTCGACACTGGCAAGATCGGCCAGCGCCAATTCGGTGTGAATGGTTTCGATATCGGAAACCGGATCGACCCGACCGGAAACGTGTACGACGTTCTCGTCCTGAAAACACCGCACAACATGCGCAATCGCATCGGTTTCGCGAATATTCGCCAGAAACTGGTTGCCCAGCCCTTCCCCTTTGGAAGCGCCCGCAACCAGTCCGGCGATGTCGACGAATTCGACGATGGCAGGCTGGATTTTTTGCGGTTTGACGATTTCGCTCAGTTGCTGGAGGCGCGTATCGGGCACTTCGACGATGCCGACGTTGGGTTCGATGGTGCAGAACGGGTAGTTGGCTGCATCGATCCCCGCCTTGGTGAGGGCGTTGAAAAGAGTGGATTTTCCAACGTTGGGCAGGCCAACGATGCCGCATTTGAGGCTCATGGGGTTTCCTTGTCGGCAGGGCCGGAAACGGGGGAAGGGGTTTCCGGGGACGGGGCCGGTTTAGGGGGTTTGGGGCGGATATTCAGGCGTTGCGTGGCTTTTTCCCAATCGCCGCGCGCCAGCAGAGGCCAGGCGGACAACGCGCGGTCGATGGCTTCGAAAATGGCGGTTTGTTCTTCTTGTCGCGGGGGCTTGAGGACGTAGTTGACGACTTCGTTGCGGTCGCCGGGATGACCGATGCCGATGCGCAAGCGCCAGTAATCCGGGACTCCGAGGTGGGCAGTCGTGTCCTTGAGACCGTTGTGTCCGCCGGAACCGCCACCGAATTTGAGACGCATCTGCCCGGGGGGAAGGTCGAGATCGTCGTGGATGACGAGGATTTCGTCCGGAAGGATGCGGTAGAAGCGGGCCAGCGAGACAACGGCAAGCCCTGCGCGGTTCATGAAAGTCTGCGGCATGAGCATCCACGACGGGGGGCGGAATTCTTCACGCAACTGGGCAACGAAGCCGTGGAAACGGGACTCGAACGAAAAACGCGCGCCCAGATCGTTCGCCAAGCCTTCGCAAAACCAAAACCCGGCGTTGTGCCGGGTTCTGGCATATTCCGCGCCGGGATTACCGAGGCCGACAATGAGCCGGGGAGCAGGAGCGGTCATCGACATCGTTGCAAGCGCCCCGGCAAGGCAGCATCAAGCTGCGGAGTCGGTATCTTCAGCAGCGGTTTCGGCAGCTGCATCGAGACGGCTCTGCTGCGCGCTGACGACCACGGGATCGGTGTCGGTATGTTGCGCGAGTTCAACGCCTTCAGGCAGCTTCAGGTGCGAAACGTGTAGCGACTGGCCTGTTTCGAGGCTGGTGAGATCGACATCGATGTACTCAGGCAAATCCTTTGGCAGGCATTTGATATCGAGTTCGGTCATGACGTGGGCGATGATGCAACCGCCCAGTTTGACCGCCGGGCTGATTTCGCCGTTGATGAAATGCAGCGGAACCTTGATGTGAAGGGTCTGTTCAGCATCGACGCGCTGAAAGTCGATGTGCAGCGCCTGCCGCTTGTACGGATGCCATTGGGTATCGCGCAGAACCACGGTTTCCTTGATTTCATCGACTTCCGCAGTAAGCAGCGAGGAGTGGAAAGTTTCTTTTTTCAGCAGATGAAAAAGGTCATTGTGATCCATGACGATGGGCGTGGCTTGTTTACCACCCCCGTAGATGATGCCCGGCAGTTGCCCCGCGCGGCGCAGGCGGCGGCTCGCACTCGATCCCTGCTGTTCGCGGCGGGAGGCCTTGAAGGTAATGCTCATGTTTTACAACTCCTGTAAAAATCCCGCCCGCGACCAGGCGGGGATGAAAAAAACGTTCATTCTTCTGCAAAGAGGGAAGAAACAGACTCTTCGTTACTGATGCGCAACATCGTGTCGGCAAGGATGGTGGCAATCGAAACCTGGCGGATGAGCGGGCAGGCAAGCGCATCTTCGCGCAGAGGGATGGTGTCCGTCACCACGAGACCGTCAAGCGAAGATTTACCGATGCGCTCAACCGCATTGCCGGAGAGTACCGCGTGGGTACAGTAGGCGAGCACCTGGCGTGCGCCGTGTGCCTTGAGGGCATCGGCAGCGTTGCACAAGGTTCCTGCGGTATCGACGATGTCGTCCATGATGACGCAAGTGCGGTCCTCGACTTCGCCGATGATGTTCATGACTTCGGTCACGTTGGCCTTGGGACGGCGTTTGTCGATGATCGCCATATCGCACTCCAGCCGCTTGGCGAAGGCACGGGCGCGCAGTACGCCGCCGACATCGGGAGAAACTACCAGCAGATTTTCGTACTTCTTCTGGCGGAGATCGGCAAGCAGCACCGGGGAGGCATAGACGTTATCGACCGGAATGTCGAAGAACCCCTGTATCTGGTCGGCGTGCAAATCCATCGTCAACAAGCGGTTGACTCCTGCGGCCTGAAGCATGTTGGCCACGAGTTTGGAGGTGATCGGAACCCGCACCCTGCGCGGGCGGCGATCCTGGCGCGCGTAGCCGAAGTAAGGGATGGCAGCAGTAATACGGCGGGCCGAGGCGCGCTTGAAAGCATCGACCATCACCAGAAGTTCCATCAGGTTTTCGTTGATAGGCGCACAGGTGGGTTGCAGGATGAAGATATCTTCGCCGCGCACATTCCCAAGCAGTTCAACCTGCACTTCGCCATCGGAGAAGCGATCCACTGTTGCTGCGCCGAGCGGGATACCCAGCCGACGGGCGACATCCTTCGCGAGCTTGGGGTTGGCATTACCGGTAAAGACCATCAGGCTGCCAGAAGGCATGACTGCACTCCAATGACGATTCGGCAAAAACAGCCTGAATCGCGCTTTCGATGCGACGCGGGCAGACCCCAAAGGGCCTGCCCGCTATGACAGGGCTGGGGAGGAAGGATTCGAACCCTCGAATGCCGGAATCAAAATCCGGTGCCTTAACCGACTTGGCGACTCCCCATTCAAAAATCGTTCACACTTCAAGACGCCAAACCGCGCATCGGATGCCGTTCCAGGCTCATCGCCTGCCATGCATGCCAGCGCGCCGGGCATTGCTCAACGATTCGCGCCGCATGACCGGGAGAATCGGCAGATGCAAAAACACATGCGCCCGACCCGGTCATCCGTGCCGGTGCAAACTGCTCAAGCCATGAAAGCGCATCCGCCACTTCCGGAAAGAGCTTGCAAACAACCGGCTGCAAATCATTGCGAGTTTGATCCAACGTGAAGCCGGGCATTTTAATCAGGGGCGTATTTCGCGTCAAGTCTGGCGAGGCGTAAATCCGCTCGGTCGGTACGCCGACACCGGGGACGAGCACAACATAGCAAGCCGGAGGCAACGTGACCGGTTGCAGAATTTCGCCGACCCCTTCTGCGAAGGCATCCTGCCCGAAGAGAAAAAAAGGCACGTCCGCGCCCAGCGTGACGCCGATTTCGCGCAACCGGACCGCGCCAAGCCGTGTACCCCAAAGGTGGTCGAGCGCCATCAGCGTGGTGGCGGCATTCGAACTGCCGCCACCCAGTCCGGCACCCAGGGGTAAACGCTTGTGCACAGTGATATCGGCCCCAAACGGGCAGTTGGCGGCCTGTTGCAAGGCGCGCGCCGCGCGCACGCAAAGATCGGCTTCTTCCGGCACACCGACAAGGGTGTTCGTGCGATGAATTCTGCCATCTTCACGCACGGCAAAATCGAGGGTGTCACCCCAATCAAGCAAACGAAACACGGTTTGCAGCAGATGATAACCGTCAGAGCGCCGCCCGGTGACGTGCAGAAAAAGGTTGATCTTGGCCGGAGCCGGGCAGCCTTCGAGCCGGTCGGATGAAGGCGAGACCGGCGGCATCATCCGGAAAGGAAGCGTCATGGCGTTTCCGTTTCCCAGCGGTCAACGACCAGCCTCAGGCGGAATTCTCCACGGGAAATGTCGACGAGGCGCGGCATGGCTTCGGGAGATTCGTCCCGATAGCCGAGATAGTCAATGATCCAACCCCGGTCAATGATCCGCGCGGGACGCCCCTGCGCATCGAGGGTACGCACTTCAGCATCTCTGGAGGGCGCGGCCTGCACCCAGGCAGCCAGATGATTGGGCGGCAGACCGGCTTCGGCTGCACCGGGGAGCAGTATAGGAATCAGATCGGCAATCTGTGGAGCATACCGGCGCTCGCCGTTGGCAAGAAGGACTTCCGCGCCATCCGGCCCGGAGTCGATCCGGGCGACGATTTGCCCAAGCGGGCCGGAGACTGTCCAGCGATCCGTTTCGATATGGTGTTCCCAATCCAGCCGCCCCGTGGCGGATTGTTTGCCGTCGCTGGCGGAAAGGCGCCCCGATATCGAGAAAACATCGAACATTTGCCGCACAACAGGGTCGGATGGCGGCACCACCGGATTGAGAATGCAAGCGGACGTAAAGATACCGGCAGCGAGAATCGCAATACCCGAGCGAAACGACAAACGGTTCAACGCTTCTTCCTCACTGCTCTCTTCGCCGGGGCCTGCTTCGTAGCGGGATACAGGCGGCGGATCGTATCTTTCAGAACGGTATTATCGGGATTTGCCGCCTTCGCGTCGTCGAGGATGCGGCGAGCTTCGTCTCTGCGATCCAGCCTCCACAGCACTTCACCGAGATGAGCGGCGATTTCAGAGTCGGCACGGATGGCATAAGCCTGTTCGAGATGTTCCAGCGCGCCGGTGAGGTCACCTTTCTTGAAACGCACCCAGCCCATGCTGTCGAGGATATACGGATCCCTGGGAAGAATTTCCAGCGCACGGACGATCAGTTTTTCGGCTTCGTCCAGACGCTGACCACGATCAGCCAGCGTGTAACCTAACGCGTTGTAGGCATGCGCATGGTCGGGATCCAGGGCGATGAGCTTACGCAATCGGCCTTCCACGACTTCGTGTCGGCCGATACGTTCGGCAAGCATGGCCGACTCATAGAGCAGACCCTTGTCGTCAGGATGTTTGCGCAGGTCTTTCTCGATGAGGTCAAACGCCTGCCGGGCACGGCCTGCGTCCACGAGCAGTTGAGATTCGGCAAACAGGTAACGACGTTGAATCTCGGGATTCGGAGCGTCATGCAGGAGCTTGCGAGCCCGGTCGAGACGCCCCTCCTTTGCCAGGTTCTGAGCGCTGCGGATGCGCGCTTCAGCGGCATACCCGCCGGGACTCACGGCGTCGAACCATTTTCGCGCGGCGGCGTATTCACCCCGCGCAGTGGCGATTTTTCCAAGCTGAAGCCGGAGGACATCGGCTTGCGGATGCCCCAAATCCAGCACCTTCTTCAACAGCGGCTCGGCAGTAGCGGTATCGCCAAGTTCGGCGGAGAGCATGGCAACGGTATAGAGCAGGTCACGGTCGTTGGGGGTAGCGGCAAGCAGGGCATTGAATTCGTCGCGCGCAGCAACAAACTTGTTGGCGGAAATCAGGCTGCGGGCATAGGCAATCCGGAGTTCCCGGTTGTTCGGCTCGCGTGCCAGCGCAGCTTCGAGCATTTGACTCGCCTGATCCGCCGCGCCGACTTCGATCAGGACGTGGGCCTTGAGCATCAGCGCAGGCAACCAGTTGGGGCGCAGTTCAAGAGCGCGGTCGAGCGCGCCTGTCGCTTCCATCGGACGCCTGGCGATCAGGGTGGCCTGGGCGCGCGCGAAATGGGCCTCGGGATGCATGAGATAAGGTTCGGTCACGCGATAGACGAGATCCCGCGTCACGTCCTTGTTTTCGGCATTCGCCAGGGCGCGATTGAGGCTCATCAGGTTGGGGACGAGTTTATCGGGGTTCTGAGCCAGGGCACGCGCCAAAGCTTCCCGGACTTTATCGAGAGTGGGACTGTGGCCGCGTTCGACGTAATCTGCGAATTGCCGGGCCTCTTTCGAGTTGGGAGCAATCTCGATCCACAGCCGCGCGGCCTCGGCAATGAGTTGAGGCTCTTCCGTGTGTGTGGCAATGTACGCAGCGCGATGAGCGATACGCGGATCGCGTGTCATGCGCGCGAGCCTGATATAGGCTTGCGTCGATTCCCGAAACTGACCGCGCGAAGCGGCAATTTCGGCAAGCAGGAACTCCTGAAGCGTCTCCGCGTTCAATTCCTGGGCGGGAAATTCCCCCGGGTCTGCAATGACAGACGCATCATCAGCATCACCGATGAGCATGTCACCCTCGTCATTGACATCGTCGTCGTCCGAATTGACTACATCGATGTCCGGGTTTGTACTGAACTCAAACGAGTTTTCTGGGTTTTCCGCGAACACAGGTGCAGCCCACAGGCAAAATGCTTGAATGAATCCAAGAAAAACGACGATTCGGGCGAACGTATACTTCATGGCAGGCAATCCATCGGTGCAGCGACTATGGAAAAAACGAACACTTTTACGGAGTTGAAGCATAAAAGCAATATAATATGGTAGGTGTTTAGATAGTGTGACGGCAAGTAAAAAATAAATATAAGTAATACTTACAACAACATGACATAACTCAAAAATATTAGGCTGCTCATGAACATCATTGGTTTCGGACTGAATGGCTTCTGGCCGCCTTGGTTTGAGGGCAATTTCGTGACGGGAATTAGGGTATACCTACAAGCTTCATGACCACTTGTGAACTATCATTTGGGGGCTGTAGGTTTTTTAGGGAATATTTGTATTACCCGGCATCCACCGCTTGTCATCCTGCTCGATACCGCAGGATCCGCGAGGCGTGTGGTTTCTGTGGCTTCGCTTCGCTACGCGCAGAACGACAGGGGGATGCAGATGTTCCTTGGCATTCATTTATGGAAATCGACACTTGACACATATCCATGCGATAGCGTTAATTTGTGCTAAATTTTAACCTTATCCCAGGCTTATACTGGAAAATACCAAAAAGAACCGGGCAACGGATGAATCGACATGGCTCTGGCCGAACAATTTTCAGCTTATAGCCGCTGGCGCAACGAGACGATCGATGCGGTGCTAAGGCTACGTAGCTGGTTGAATAATAACGATGTTTGCGATGCCCAAGCCGATCAGCGCTTGCACTACCTGATCGAACGTCTGCGCGCCGACAAACTCGTCGTCGCATTCGTTGCCGAGTTTTCGCGCGGCAAATCCGAACTGATCAACGCGATTTTTTTCGCCGAGCACGGCGGACGCATCCTGCCTTCAAGCGCCGGACGCACAACGATGTGCCCTACGGAATTGCAATGGACACCGAACGCCACGCCGGAATTGCGCCTGCTGCCAATCGAGACGCGCGCGCGCGTCGAGCCGGTGAGCGAACTCAAACTGTTGCCGGAATGCTGGACGATAGAGCCGCTCGACACTGAATCGGCTGCCAACCTCCAGACGACATTGGCACGAGTAAGCGAAGTGGCCAGGGTAACGGAAGAAGAAGCGTTAAACCTGGGTTTCAAGATCGATCCAAACGGGGAAACAGGATTGAAACCTGGATCCGACGCTCTGGTCGAAGTGCCAAAATGGCGCCATGCCGTAATTCAGTTTCCTCACCCATTGCTCGAACAGGGATTGGTCGTGCTCGACACGCCGGGACTCAACGCAATCGGCGCGGAGCCGGAACTGACGCTTTCGCTGCTGCCCAATGCCCACGCCGTGCTGTTCATCCTTGCCGCCGATACGGGCGTAACGCTGAGCGACATGACGGTATGGCGCGATTTTGTGAGCGCCAGCACACGGGAAAAGGGCCGTCTGGTCGTGCTCAACAAAATTGACGGCCTCTGGGACGGTTTGCGTGATGAAGCCAGCATCGACAGTGAAATCGAACGGCAGGTGAAATCGGTCAGTGAAACGCTCGAAATCGGAATGAGTTCGGTTTTTGCGGTTTCGGCACAAAAAGGACTGGTGGGCCGCGTCAATCAGGACAAGGCTCTGCTCGAAAAAAGCCGCCTGCTGACCCTGGAGCATGTTCTGTCGGAAGGCTTGCTACCCTCCAAACAGGAAATCATTCGTGACAACACCCTGGGAGAAACCCGCGACCTGATCCATCAGGCCGAAGTACTTCTTCAGGCGCGTTTTACCGGAATAAAAAATCAGCTTCAGGAACTGGACAGCCTGCACGGCAAGAATCGCGGCGTCGTCGAGTACATGATGTACAAGATTCGCGTCGAAAAAGACGAATTCGAGCAGGGACTCAAAAAATATTATGCCGTTCGTTCGGTCTTTACCGGGCTCTCCAACCAGTTGCTTTCGCACCTGGGAATGGACACCCTGCGCACCGAAACCCGTAAAACCCGCGACACCATGCTTGGCACGCGCTTTTCGCTGGGGTTGCGCGAATCGATGAAAGATTTCTTCCAGCGCATGCGTACCCATATCAACGAGGCCGAGTCGGACATCTCCGAGATCTATCGCATGCTCGACGCCATGTACAAACGTTTCAGCGTTGAACACGGACTCAAGCTCACCCCGCCCGAAAAATTTTCGGTGCGCCGTTGCGAAGCTGAACTCAATCACCTGGAAAGCGTTTGCCATCGCCATCTCGGCACCACCCTGATGCTGCTGACGACCGAAAAGCATGTACTGATGAAAAAGTTTTTCGAAACAGCAGCGGTTCAGGTGCGCCGCATTTTCGAGGTCGTCAACCGCGATGTTGAACAATGGCTGCGGGCAGTGATGGCACCGCTCGAAATCCAGGTACGAGAATACCAACTGCAACTCAAACGCCGGTTGGAAAGCGTTCGGCGCATTCATCAAGCGACCGATACCCTTGAAAACCGGGTCGAAGAACTGAAGCAAGCCGAACAATCCAACGAGGCGCTGATAGAAGAGCTCGCGGAGTTGCAGAACGGCATCCGGCAAGCCCTGGAATCTGCCGTCAAAAAGGAAGAGGCCGTTTTACGTCTGGCAGCCATAGCCTGACTTCTCGCAACTCCTGCCTCCATCGAATTCTGCGGATGCGATGCCCACACGATAGGGTAAAATTCGCTCCGCGCGTCCCGTTTTCTCCGCGCGAATCCGTCCGGCTGCTTCGATGGCTTCCGGCTGCACTCATTCACCGACCGGCCTCGTGCGATGACCCTGGAAAAAGACCTGCCTGCCGACGAACAGTTCCACGCTGACGAAGGCGCAGGTATTCACCCCGACGAACTCCAGCAACTCCTGCACAGAGTGCAAGCGTTGCTGGAGCACTCGCGCGTAGCGGAAGAAGCCGACTACGCCTCCGATTCCGAGGTTCCTGCTCTCGTCCTTCCCACGCCGGAACACGCCGCCGAATTGCGAGAGCAACTCGACACGCTGCACCCGGCGGACATTGCCTACATCCTCGAAGCCCTGCCGTTTGAAGAACGGCGCTACGTCTGGAATCTGGTCAAGGCAGATCGGGACGGCGACATCCTGCTCGAAGTCTCCGACGCCGTTCGAGAATCCCTGATCGAAATCATGGCGCCGCACGAGTTGAAAGCGGCAGCCAAAACGCTGGATGCGGACGAACTCGCCGACCTTGCGCCCGATCTGCCCCTCGAAGTCATCGAGGACGTTTTCAAGTCACTTTCCAGCGACGAACGCGAACAACGGCTCGCAGCAATGTCCTACGACGAGGGCTCGGTCGGTGCGTTGATGGATTTCGATCTCGTGACGGTACGGGAAGATGTGAGCCTTGAAGTCGTGCTGCGTTACCTGCGCCTTTTCGACGAATTGCCGGATCACACCGACAAACTTTTCGTGGTTGACCGCGAGGAACATCTGCTCGGTATCCTCACTCTGGAAACACTGCTCATCAGCGACCCGGACAAGGACGTTTCGGAAGTGATGCTGCACGAGCCGAGAGTCAGCTTTTCACCCAACGACGATGCCAGAGACGCAGTACAGGCGTTCGAACGTTACGACCTCGTCTCCGCGCCGGTGGTGGATCGTTCCAACAAACTCATCGGGCGGATCACCGTGGCCGACGTGGTCGACTTCATCCGCGAGGAATCCGAGGCCGAAATTCTCAACCAGGCCGGCTTGCGCGAAGAAGAAGACGTTTTCGCCCCGGTATGGGACTCGGTGAAAAACCGCTGGGGCTGGCTGGCAATCAACCTGGTGACGGCGTTCATTGCCTCCCGGGTCATCGGTGCTTTCGAGGGCTCCATCGAAAAACTCGTGGCGCTGGCGGCACTGATGCCCATCGTCGCGGGCATCGGCGGCAACTCGGGCAACCAGACCATCACCATGATCGTTCGCGCCATTGCCGTCGGCCAGATCGAACAAAGCGCATTGAAACGACTGATAAAGAAAGAACTCGGCGTGGCTCTTTTCAACGGCATCGTCTGGGGCGGGCTGCTTGGCGTACTGGCCTGGTGGCTCTACGGCAGCATTTCGCTCGGACTGGTCATGAGCGCCGCGATGGTGCTCAACCTGTTGCTTGCCGCCTGTGCCGGCGTTCTGATTCCGATGATGCGCCAACAACTCGGAACCGATCCGGCAATCGGCAGTTCCGTGATGATTACCGCGCTCACCGATTCGGGAGGATTCTTTATCTTCCTCGGTTTGGCAACGCTCTTCCTGATATAAAAACAGGAACGTGATGAAAACCGCACTATCCATGCTCGCTCTGGGGTTCCTTCTGGCTACGCCACCCGCCAGTGCACAAAACAACGCATCCGGCGAAGCACGCATCCGGGAACTGGAAGCCGAAATCACACAGCGCAAACAGACTCTCCAGCAACAGCAACTTCTGCGACGCAAACAGATCGCGGGAACCGTGACAGAGTCACGATTCGAAAAATACCTGGCGGGATTCCGGCGCAAAATCGCTTGCAGCGCCCTGCTCCATTACCCCAAGGTAGCGCGCGGGAAAGTTTACGGCGAAATGATCGTCACCATTTCCGTTCTTGCCGACGGATCATTTGAAAAAGCCCGTATCGATCAAAGTTCAGGCCACAAGGTACTCGACGAAGGAGCCATCGACATTGCCCGGCGAGCCGCGCCCTTCGAGCCTTTTCCGCCGGAAATCCGCCGCGATACGGATGCTTTGGACATCACGCGCACCTGGACATTCACCCATACGGAAGAAGCCCTGGAAAACGGGGACGATCCATGCATTTAGGGAACCTCTGCAAAACCCCTTCTGTCATTCTGCGCGCAGCGAAGCGAAGTCGCAGAATCCAGACGTTGCATGGATCCTGCGACTTCGCGCAGGATGACAGGTAAGTTAAAATAGAGGTAATGCAGATGTTCCTTAGGGAACCTCTGCATTACCTTGCATCCCGCGTAATGTACGCGCAGGCAGGAAAAATTTCTCGTTGAATCCATAAATCCATATAATCGCGGCGAATTCGATATAGAACAGCATCT
Source organism: Azoarcus sp. (assembly GCA_031277415.1). Taxonomy (GTDB): domain Bacteria; phylum Pseudomonadota; class Gammaproteobacteria; order Burkholderiales; family Rhodocyclaceae; genus WRNU01. The sequence goes on along the minus strand of JAITMK010000099.1, from coordinate 1,066 downwards.
CGAACAATTCTTCGCCCTTCTCATTGTGAAAGAGCGACTCGGAAACGGTCGCAGCGACAATTCCTATTGTGGCCAATGCTGTCTCAAAGACCGGGATACGCGCATTCTTGATATATAAAAACACCGCTTTCCTACACTTGAAAAACAGATAATATGCAACATAGCCTATGAAAATCTTGTAGGCGAGCGGCACCAGGAAACCATATTCTGGAAATACCTCCACCCACTTGGAGAACCTCTTTGTGGACTCTGAGGGAGGCAGAAAGACGCGGAAATGGCTTACCTCGCGCAAGAAAAAGATAATCGAAAGCATGAAAATAAATGTAAATATTTTAATATTCTGTTCTGCGCGGCTGATCTTGAGCGAAATAATTGCCGCAGCAACGATGACTGCAAGTTGCATATTCTCGATATAGGAATTTTCACCGAACACATGATCCGGGAAAAATGTATGTATTAAAGGAATCAGTGCCAACCAAACTAAACCATAGATACATTCTTTACGGATTGAAAAGTCCAACCTTTTAATGAAAGCCATCTTTAGCAAAGCCTATATAAACATCCGCTCAAATCTCAAATAACCATCAGCTTACGGCAGTTTCCCGCCGTTGCTCCGTTTCTCCCTGTCCAGCAATGTTTCGCCTTCCCGGCGCACAGATGCCCGCCGCTTCCATCGCCCAGAAATTGTATCGCCGTCTGCGCAAAATTCTTCATCGGCACCCCGGACTGTCGTACAGTACTTCACTTTCCTGTGCCGGTAGCCTACGTATATCGATCTCATCCATGCTCGTAATATATCATGAACAATCCAAGAATTTTCTACATTACCTCTGTTTTAACCACTTGTCATCCTACGCTTAACAAGGAAATAACGCATTTTGTAGGGGCGAATAATTATTCGCCCATCGACAATACTGCGGTAAGGGCGAATAGTTATTCGCCCCTACGTGTAATGTTTCAATAGGTTGTTCACCCGGAAGGATGTGGGAAACTGGAGTTTGCGGACTTCACGATCCCACAAGGAGCCTTCCAGATGAACAGCCATAAGAATGCCAGATTAACGCTG
>JAITMK010000126.1 GCA_031277415.1 Azoarcus sp. | reverse complement strand
GAAAGCGGCAGAGGCGTCGCCCAGGATGATGCAGAAGCCGTGAAGTGGTATCGCAAGGCGGCAGAGCAGGGATACGCGGACGGTCAAAATAACCTTGGCAGGATGTACGCCGAAGGCAGAGGTGTTACCCGGGATGATGCAGAAGCCGTGAAGTGGTATCGCCTGGCGGCGGAACAGGAATATTCGTGTGGGCAATATAGCCTTGGCTGGATGTACGCCGAAGGCAGGGGCGTTACCCGGGATGAAGCAGAAGCCGTGAAATGGTATCGCCTGGCGGCAGAGCAGGGGCATGCGGATGCACAGGCCGCTCTGGAGAAGAGGGCTGCGCGATAGATGGCGGGTTGGGTGTAGGTTGGGTTGAGCTTCGCGAAACCCAACGTTTTTGTGGCTGGTTGGATGTTGGGATTCGCTTCGCTCATCCCAACCTACGCGGTCTCGATCCGGCGGGCACGCCCGGCGGTGAGCCTGTCATCGTCACCAATAATATTTGAGATCTTTCGCCCACCTGGATTTTGGATATTTCTTCTTCAACTGCGTAAACCAGGCCTTGCGCTGGGAAAGCGCTACTTCCTTGCCGTCGCAGCGGTTATAGCCTACCGACTTAAAGCAATGCACGGCGCGGTACAGCGCGTATGCCTTGTCTTCGGATGGGGCTGCGGGATCGGCAATCACGTTGCGGTAAACATCCAGGCGCGAATAAGGTTTTCCCGGGAACAGGCTGAGACTGTCGTTCCTGCCCATTTTTTCGGCGTGGTCGAGCGAAAGTCCGTCTCCACCGTTCAGCCGGATGAATTCGGCGATACATAGTTTTGCTCGGGCATTGTTGGCATTTCCGGCAAGGGTTGCCGCAGTGTCCTTCAGCGCGGGGCAGTTGTAGGAATTTTCTTCCCCCTCTTCGGCTGGGGCCAGGAACGCGCCCAGCGGCTGACGCCACGTTGAGTAATCTGAATAAAAATAGGCATAGGGGGAACCCGAGGTCGGGCTGAACCTGAAGAGATAGCTGGTGTTGGGCGTCGTATCGACGTCGGCGGGTATCAATGCCATGTCACGCAGAAAGTCGGCGTAAAAACCGCGTGTCAGTTCCTTGTACAGCAGGACGAAGATTGCCGTTTCCCGCTCGGCGGCCGAAACGCTGTCGTCCTGCGCCTGTTTGCGGAGCAACGGCGCGTCGGCGAAATAACTCAATGCAATGCTGCGAAGCGCCTGGTTACGTACCGGCGAGTCCGGCGCAAAAATGCGCGCTACTTGCTTACTGTTTTGATCGGTCAATGCAATGGCCAGTTCCAGTGTGGATCGCTGAAACGGCAGGGTCGCCCCCGGCAGCATGTTGACATAGTGTTCACGCGCCTGTTTATCCTGCGTGGCCTGCATGGCCAGACCGCGCAACATCTGTCGGCTGAATTGCAGGTAACTGAAGCGGGTCTGTCCGGTATCTTCCGGAATCAAGGCCAGTACGCTGGCGGGGTTACGCTCCACATAGAAGTCATGCGACGCCAACAAATAATCGAACAGGGCTTTTTGTTTGGCGAAGTGCGGGCGTTGTGCCAGCAACGCTTCGCGCGGCATGGTGGGCTTGGGATAGTATTGCGCATCCTCGCCTGGAGGTATTTGCTGCATGCGTTGCAGATCGATCACGGTCAGCAGGATCGGATCGGTGATATCCACGCGCGGTATCGAGGCGATACTGCCATAATCGTCTGGGCCGAACAGCAAATAGGGCAACAATTTGTTTCCGATCTCCAGCGCCAGTTCGCCGTCATTCACATTGCGCGAGGCACGGTCTTGCGCGATGGCGCGAACATAGTCGGCAATCAGTTTGGCGACATTCCCGGACATCCAGAGATTGACAGTATGTATGTCAAAATTTCCTGACAGCCAGGTCACGCGCCGTTTCAAACCCCGCGCAGAATTCGTGTACAAGCCTTTTGGGTAGGCTGAAATGTAGGCATCCAGCGCCTCGTTCGCAGCCTCCACCTCTGCCGGATCGGCACGCCTGTCTCGCGCCAGATGGCCGTAAGCGTCGAAGGAACCTCTCTGCACCACCCGCACGGCGATACGCGCCAGCAGATAGGTTGCGGTTTCGCGCACCCAGGCAGAGTCGGCCTTGGTCAGCGCGGCGAAACCGGACGCAGCCTGCTCATAGTCTTCACCGTAAAATGCGACAGCCGCTTTCAGATAATGCAGATACGCAATGCCGATTCTGGAGCGGATCTGGCTATCGGCTGCCTCGAATCGGGCAGTAGCGTCCTGGTCAGACTCACGGTTGCTGTTCGCGCGAGCGGATGAACACCCAATCATCTGCCCACGCAGTTGGATCAGAAAATCGCGCTCGGACGGCGGCAGGCCGGTTTCGCCCTCGATGGCGGTGTTGAAAGCCGCTCCAGCCGATTGAAGGGATGCGCAATAGTCATAATCATAGGGATATCGCCTGGTGCCAGGGGGGGGCGGAAACAGCGTGTCCCGAAATTCCTCAAAACCAAACTGCGGCGGATTTTCGCTGCCGGCTTTCGCTTCCGGAGGCGCGCCGTGCAGATCCGACATCAGCAGCATCAGGTTGACACGCATGTCGTTGCCCGGCGAGAGCATGGCCATCGAAACGATAAAGTGATAACAATCCCCTGTTGTCGATACGTGGCCTTGATCAATGGCGCTGTAGAGGGTTCCACTCTTATTGCTACAACCGCCGCAGGCATGTGCCGGACGATACCAGGCCACGCAAACCGGGATTAGCAGGAGCAACAGAAATTTCAGGGAAAAAATTTGAGGTTTCATGAGTTTTTTTGGCTTCAATAAAACATCGGCAATTCAGTGCGTCTCTGGAAGGGATTGCAATGAAATCACAGGTTGAGAATGGTTTATAAAATGTTCAATAAACTTTTAACTTAGGGCACCCCTGCAAAACCCCTTCCGTCATTCTGCGCGCAGCGAAGCGAAGTCGCAGAATCCAGACGCTGCGTGGATCCTGCG
>JAITMK010000123.1 GCA_031277415.1 Azoarcus sp. | reverse complement strand
TCAAGGTCAATTCCGGCAAGAGCCTGGAGGCTGCCGTAACATTTTGTCAGGGCAGCAATGCGAATCGCGGGTGTAGACATCGGTCAGACCGGCAACAGGGTATCGACACCGTAAAGCCGGGCAAGCGCCAGCAGAGACTCCGGAAGCGCGCGCAACTCAACGGTGCTTCTGCGCACCTTTGCGCGCCGCAACCAGGCCAACAGGAGCGCAAGCGCGGAAGAATCCACACGGGTGACACTTCTGAAGTCGAGCACTACGTTCCCGGCAGGCAAGGTAAGTCCGAGATGGGCCACCGCCGTTTCCAGGGTCAGTTCTCCTTTCAGCGTCACGACCGAAGGTTCTGCCATTATTTACCGCCCTGCCCCGCTTCCAGCGATTTGTTCTTGGCTTCCAGCGAGGCAATCAAGCCATCGATGCCTTTCGTGTTGATTTCTTCGGTGAAACTGCTGCGATAGTTGATTACAAGGCTCACTCCGGCCACGGTGACATCGAACACTTTCCAGCCTTTGTCGGTTTGCTCCAGCGTGTAGTCGATGGCGATAGGCTGTGCGCCAGCCTGATGAACTTCGGAATTCACCCTGACCGTCTTGTCTCCGGGCCTGCTTCGTAACGGTTTGAACTCGATTGTCTGATCACGGTATTGGGTAAGCGCATTGGAATAGGTACGCACGAGCAGGATACGGAAAGCCTCTATGAGGCGTTCCTGCTGCTGCGGGGTGGCGGAACGCCACTGGGGGCCCACGGCCGACCCTGTCATACGGCGGAAATTGAAGTGCGGCAGTACCTTTTCGTCGACCAGCGCGATCACCTTGCTGGTATCGCCCGTCTGGATCGCTTTGTCGTTGCGTATGATAGTCAGCACTTCGTTGGCCACATTGCGCACCAGTTCATCGGGAGGCAACGTCTTACCGGTAGCAAAACCCGTGGCGGGAACAAAAAATGCCGATAGCATCAGCAGGCAAGAGGCGAACAGTTTTTTCGTCATTGATTTTCTCCAGGTTCCTGAGGCGTTTCGGCAACGTCCTCATCGGGGTCGAAATCATCGTATTCAAGCGGCGGATTGCCGTCATATACCTTGAAACGACGCTGTTGCAGATAAAAATCGCGCGCGTAGCGATATTTGTCGAGCGTCCCTTCATCGAGGGTGCGTTCAAGCCCCAGCACGCGCGCGCGCGAGTTGAGCAATTTCAGCCCGGATATTCCATAACGGGTTGCAGAGTCCCGCACCATGGGATCCCCGTAAGGCAGTGACCAGGGAGACTCGGCTGCCGAATCCAGCGGCATCGCGACGGTATCGCGCACAGTGCGCGGGCCAAGGAGAGGCAGCACGATAAAGGACCCTTCCTTGACTCCCCACACACCCAAAGTCTGACCAAAATCCTCGTCATGCTTGGGAAGCCCTGCCTCGGAAGCAATGTCGAGCAGGCCGCCTATCCCCAGGGTCGAATTGAACACAAAACGCATGAGGTCGTTGAGCGCATCGGTAGGCTTGCCTTGCAACAGATTATTGAAAGAGATCCACGGATCCTGGAGGTTCGAGAAAAAATTGCTCACCCAGGTGCGTACCGGCGCGGGCGTCACCGCCACGTAAGCTTTTGCCGCTGGCTTGGTCACAACATCGTCCAGTTTTTCGTTGAACGAGAACATGGAACGATTGAACGGCTCCAGCGGATCGTCCGGCGGCGCGCTGGCACAACCGGCGACAAGCAGAAGCATGGCAGAGGAAAGGAAAAAGTTTTTCATTGTCGAATTGATATTGTTCACGAACATGTTTTCCGCAGATGGTCTTACTGCGCCGGTACCGGTGCCGGTGCCGACGCCGGTGCTTCAGTCTTGTTGGTCAGGAATTGACCTATGAGTTTTTCCAGTACGACCGCCGGTTGAGTGGACTCCAAGACGTTGCCGTCCTTGAGAACTTCTGTTTTATATCCCGCACCGAGTCCGACGTATTGTTCCCCAAGTACACCCGAAGTCAAAATGGACGCACTGGTATCGGTAGGGAACGTGAACTCTTTGTTGATATTGAGCCGCACGACGGCGCGAAAAATCTTGGGATCGAGTTGGATGCTCCCGACCCGGCCCACCAGCACGCCAGCACTCTTGACCGGAGCGCGTACCTTCAGACCACCGACATCTTCGAAGGTGGCTTCAAGCACATAGGTCGAACCGCGCGACGATACGTCCGAAAAACTGCCCACCTTTACCGCCAGGAAGATCAGGGCCCCAATGCCCAGCGCCACGAATACACCTACCCACAAATCAAGCGTCGTCCGACTCATCAGATCCCCCGAAACATAAAAGAAGTCAGCACGAAATCCAGCGCCAAAATCGCCAGCGCCGAATACACCACGGTGCGCGTGATCGCGCGCGACACCCCTTCAGCCGTAGGCTGACAATCGTAACCCTCGAACACTGCAATCCACGACACCGCTACGCCGAAGACGAAAGATTTTATGACGCCATTGAGCACGTCGTAACGGAAGTCGACTGCGGCACGCATCTGCGACCAGAACGCACCGTCATCCACCCCGATAGCCACCACGCCAATCAGCCAGCCACCGAAGATGCCCATTGCCGAGAACATCGCCGCCAGAAGCGGCATCGAGATCACACCGCCCCAGAAACGCGGCGCAACGACGCGCGCAAGCGGATTGACCGCCATCATGTCCATCGCCTGCAATTGCTCGGTGGTTTTCATGAGGCCAATCTCCGCCGTCACCGCCGAACCGGCCCGGCTGGCGAAGAGGAGCGCCGCCACCACCGGCCCGAGTTCGCGCAGAAGCGACAGGGCTACCATGATGCCAAGCGCATCGCTTGACCCGAATCGCCGGAGAATGTCATAGCCCTGCAAACCCAGCACCAGCCCCACGAAAAGCCCCGATACCACAATGATGAGCAGCGAAAGCACGCCACTGAAATAAATTTCGCGGATCGTGAGCGGCAGCCGCAGAAACGATTGGCCGGAATAGCGCAGCACTGCCAGGGAAAACCGCGCGGCAAAACCGAGGCGCCATACCCCATCGATGGTCATCGCGCCAAGCCTGCGCAAAGTTGCGGCCAAAGCATTCATGCCGCGACTCCGCTGAGCAAACTCTCCAACGGCGGAGCGGGATAATGAAACGGAACCGGGCCGTCGGATTCTGCACGAATGAACTGGCGCACGAAAGGATCGTCCGAGGCGCGAATTTCTTCCGGCGTGCCTTGTGCCACGATGATGCCGTTCGACACAAAATAGACGTAATCAACCAGATCGAGCGAAACCTGCACATCATGCGTCACCATGATGGACGCCGCGCCGAGGGCGTCATTCAGCCGTCGGATCAACTGGCCCGTAACGCCGAGCGAAATCGGATCAAGTCCCGCAAAGGGTTCGTCGTAGAGCATCAGCATCGGATCGAGCGCCACGGCACGCGCCAGCGCCACCCGCCGCGCCATTCCACCGGAGAGTTCGGCTGGCATCAGCGATTGCGCGCCACGCAACCCGACTGCATGGAGTTTCATCAATACAAGGTCGCGGATCAGTTCATCGGGCAAGACAGTGTGCTCGTGCAACGGGAAAGCCACGTTGTCGAACACGTTCATATCGGTAAAGAGCGCGCCGAACTGGAACAACATACCCATGCGCCGCCGCATCGCGTAGAGCGCACGGGTCGAAAGGCGGCCCAAATTTTGCCCGTCAACCTCGACCTTGCCCGAACCGGCCCGCAACTGTCCGCCAATCAGGCGCAGCAGCGTCGTCTTGCCGCAACCGCTTCCTCCCATGATCGCCACGACCTGACCGCGTTTCACGGTCAGGTCGATGCCTTGCAGTATTTCGCGCTCGCCATAGGCAAAACGCACACCTTCGAGGCAGACGAGAGGATCGCTGGGGACGTTCGAACTCACGGATTTTCGGAACTTATGAGGTAAAAACAAACGATTATTCTATCGCAGAACCTCATGAGGTTGTTAATCAATATGGAAATCATGGTAATAAGATATTCCTGTAGGCTTGATTCGCCGATACAGCGATACTACGGGCGGCTCAGATCTCGCGTGTAAAAGCGCGGTCGATTTCTGCGCGAAGCGCCGCGTAGTCGCGCGTCACGGGATACTGCGGAAATTCACGCTCCACGTTTTCCGGCGGACAGAAAAGAATGCCACCGTGCGCCGCGCCCAGCATCGCGGTGTCGTTGTAGGAATCGCCCGCAGCAACGACGGTGAAATTGATCTCGCGGAAACGCTTCACCGCCTCGCGTTTCTGGTCGGCCATACGCAAGCGGTAGTTCACGATCACGCCCTCGGCATCGGTCTCCAACCCATGACAAAACAGCGTGGGCCACGCAAGCTGGCGCATCAGCGGATGGGCGAATTCGTAAAACGTATCGGAAAGAATCACCACCTGGTACGCCTCGCGCAGACTGTCGAGGAACGCGCGCGCGCCGGGCAAAGGCCCCATGTCTGCGATTACTTTTTGAATATCCGGCAAGCCAAGGCGATGTTTCGCCAGGATATCCAGTCGATATTTCATCAATACATCATAATCCGGCTCATCGCGCGTCGTTCGGCGCAATTCCGGGATACTCGCGCGCCCGGCGAATTCGATCCAGATTTCGGGAACCAGCACTCCTTCGAGGTCGAGACAAACGATGCGCACAATGCAACTCCCGGGCCGGATGAATCGGCCCATCAATGATGAGGACGGGGTGACTCAAAAATCGCGATTCTAGCAGCGCATCGGTGCGCGAGAGCATTCCGAATGAAACTTCAATTCAGAATTCACGCTGTGTCGGGCATCTATTCCACGCATGAACGTGACACCCGTTGCAGTCAGCAATGCCCGGACCAATTACTCTGTGGCCAAATACCTTTCCATGCGTCATGAAAAAAGTCATTCCTGCTTCCAGGCTCCGCATTGGCATGTATGTGCACGATCTCAACCGCAGTTGGATCGAACACAATTTCCTGCGCAACCAGTTTCTCATCGATAACGAAAAAACGCTGCAAAAAATCCTCGCCTTGGGCGAAGGCGAAATCAGCATCGATACTTCGCGCGGTGCGGATATCGAAGAACCATTGGATCCGGTTCCCTCCGCCAAGCCTCGCTCTCCATCCAAAAAGAGCCCCCCTGCACCACGCCCAATCAGGCTTGCCGAAGAGCGTCATCGCGCAAAAAAGCTGCAAACCGAGGCTAACCGCATCGTACAAGGGATGATGAACGATGTTCGCATGGGCAAGCAGATTTCTGTCGAACAAGTCGAGCCTGTGGTCGAACGCATCGTCGACTCCATCTTTCGCCGACAGGATGCCCTCCTGCCGCTGGCACAATTAAAAAACCATGACAATTACACTTTCCAGCACTCGGTCTCGGTATGCGCGCTCATGACCGCATTCGCCCGCACGATGGATTTGCCGCGCGAGATCATCCGGGAAATTGCCACTGGCGCTCTGCTCCACGACGTGGGCAAAGCGACGATTCCCGACCCTGTTCTGAACAAACCGGGCAAACTCACCGATGCCGAGTTCGAGCAAATGAAAACGCATGCCGTGCAAAGCAAGATCATTCTCGAAGCTACGCCGGGCATCAGCCCCGTTGCGCTATCCGTGGCTGCCCTGCATCACGAGCGTTTCGATGGCAGCGGTTATCCGAACAGGCTCAAGGGCGATGAAATCGACCGCTACGGCCAGATGAGCGCCATCGTCGACGTCTACGACGCCATCACGTCGGATCGTTGTTACCACGAAGGTATGCCGCCTACCGAGGCGCTGCGCAAGATGCTTGAATGGAGCAAGTTTCACTTCAATCCGGAACTGGTGCAGGTATTCATCCGTTCGCTCGGCATCTACCCCACCGGATCGCTGGTGCGGCTGGAGAGCGGGCGGCTTGCCATTGTCGATGAACAACACCCGGACAATCTCACGAAACCACGGGTCAAAATCATCTTCCACACGCGCGGCTATTACCTGAAACCCGAACTCATCGACTTGCGGCACTCACAGGATCAGATCGTGGGTTACGAAGATTTCAGGCACTGGAAAATCGACCCGGCGCAGTGGATGCCTCATTGAGTCACAGGCCGGTAGTGTCTCAGTTTGAATCACGGCAGTGCTTCGAAACCCTCTCCCGCTGTTCAGACCGGAGACATGGTGAACACTTGTTCGGGGACATCGTATACACATTAGTGTGAGCATTTTTGTTCTCCTGGAGGACAAGATGCCCTGGCAAACGAGGTCAGCGATGGAACT
>JAITMK010000077.1 GCA_031277415.1 Azoarcus sp. | reverse complement strand
ATCGGCTACCAGGAGTTCCTCAAACTCGTCGCGTCGTCGGCGCCCTCGACCGGGCACTGCAACACGATGGGCACGGCCTCGACGATGAACTCGCTGGCCGAGGCGCTGGGCATGATGCTTCCGGGCGGCGCCGCGATTCCGGCGCCCTACCGCGACCGCCAGGAGATGGCGTACCTGACGGGCAAGCGCATCGTCGAGATGGTGCGCGAGAACCTCAAGCCCTCGGACATCCTCACGCGCGAGGCCTTCGAGAACGCGATCGCGGTCAACTCGGCGATCGGCGGCTCGACCAACGCGCCGGTGCACCTGAACGCGATCGCGCGCCACGTCGGCGTGAAGCTCACGACCGACGATTGGGAAAAGCACGGCTACAAAATTCCGCTCTTGGTCAACCTGCAACCCGCCGGCGAGTACCTGGGCGAAGACTATTACCACGCGGGCGGCGTGCCGGCGGTGGTGGCCGAATTGATCGCGCAGAAGCAGATCAAGCCCGCGCTGACGGTCAACGGCAAGACGCTCGCCGAGAACTGCGAAGACAAGTTCACGGGCGACCGGAAGGTGATCTTCCCGTACGGCAAGCCGATGAAGAAGAACGCGGGCTTCCTCAATCTCAAGGGCAATCTGTTCGACTCGGCCATCATGAAAACGAGCGTGATCACGCCCGAATTCCATTCACGCTATCTGGAGGACCCGAACGATCCGATGGCCTTCGAAGGCCGCGCGGTGGTGTTCGACGGGCCGGAGGACTACCACAAGCGCATCGACGATCCGAAGATGAAGATCGACGAGAAGAGCGTGCTGTTCATGCGCGGCGTCGGGCCGGTGGGTTATCCGGGCGCGGCCGAAGTGGTGAACATGCGCGCGCCGTCGTACCTGCTCAAGAAGGGCGTCACGGCGCTGCCCTGCATCGGCGACGGGCGGCAGTCGGGCACTTCGGGATCGCCCTCGATCCTCAACGCCTCGCCCGAAGCGGCGACCGGCGGCGGACTGGCCCTGGTGCGTACCGGCGACCGGGTGCGCATCGACCTCAAGAAGCGCACCGCGAACATGCTGGTGTCCGACGAGGAACTGGCCAAACGCCGGGCCGAACTGGAGAAGCAAGGCGGCTACCCATCTCCGCCAAGCCAGACGCCCTGGCAGGAGATTCAGCGCGGAATCGTCGATGAGCTGTCGGAGGGGATGGTGCTGAAGCCGGCGGTGAAATATCAGCGGATTCACGCGACCTTCGGGGTGCCTCGGGACAATCACTGAGTTTTTTGTTGTGGCTATTTTGGGAGGCTGGCCGATTTGCGATACAGCGCTGCGAGGGATCAACCCAGAGTTCGCCTGCGGCGTCATCGCTGGAACTCAATCTATCGAACCACCTCCATCAGTTTTCCAAAGCTGTCTACCACATCGTACTTGACGTTTTCCGGCGTATATCGCCGATTCATTTCATCAAAGAATCGGCGGGCGCATTTGATCTTGGTTTTCTCAATCTCGCGCAGTTCCATCGTAAACATCGACCCCTTGGTTTCGGCGACGAAGTAGATGTGTTTGACTGAACCTTCCTTGAAACTGATGGCCCAATCCGGGTTGTAATCGCCCACAGGCGTAGGGATATGGAAGCCGCGTGGCAGCTTGGCATACACCACGACATCGCTGCTGGTATCCAGCTCCTTCACGAAATTATGTTCGGTGCTGGAGTCGGTCAACACGTAGTCGTAGATGTGCCGTTGGAGCTTGTCCCCCGCTTTGCTGAAATTCTGCTTGGTTTGCCCGGCAGTAAAGATGTCCAGGTCGAACTTGTCCTCCACCGGATCGTAGGCCAGATGTTCGATGATGACAGTGGCCTTCTGTTCATTGATGAGCCGCGTGGCCTCGGCGATGAAACTTTCCGGGTTGGTTTTGAACTGCGCGAAGACCGCGACGTTGATGCCCTTGAGAATTTCCGCCACCGTCCGCCGGGTCAGTTGGGTGCCCTCAGCCAGTTTGCCGATCAGATCGTATTTCACGGCAGTGTGGACTGACTGCTTGTTGTATTCGACCGTCGTTTCGGCAACCTTGAAGCCCGCGCCACTTTTGAGCGTGTCGAAAGTCACCTGGTCAATTTGTTCGCCTGATTGAATGGTGTATTGCAGCGGCGTGACGCGCAGCCCTTCGTGCTTGTCATTGAGAATGGCCACCGCCTTGCGAATCAATTCATCCGAATCGAACTCCACACTGTAGGCCGCTTTGCGGTTGATCCGCTGCCACAGCGCTTTGAACTCCTGCTTCTCAAAGTTGGCGTTGAGCGGATTTTTCTTCGGGCGGCGGTCGTCGCCGATGTCCGGCAACTGACTGGTGCTGAACACGCTGTCGATGAGATGAAACACTTGTTCACCATGCGGCTTCAGTTCCGGTGGAAGGTCGGCTAGCGTTCCGGCTTTCTTGGCATCGTGATACGCGGCGACGATTTGATCTGCATCGTCGGTGTAATCGTTCTTGACCAGATAGCGGTAGATTTGTTTGGCCATTTGCGGCGTGACCTGCACGTCGCCCGTCGGTGTTTTGAGTACCTTGCCGGTGAAGTAATCTTCGTTCGCCACCCGTGGCCGCTCCGACAAGGCATCGCTGATATCCTTTTGCAGCGCTGCCACGAAATCCTTGTAGCTTTCACTGGCCACCACGGTCAGCACGTTCACGTCATGAACGGTGGCCGGATTATCCATCCGCTCGCCTTGCTGGTTGACCGATAGGCGCAGGCCACGGCCCACCTCTTGCCGCCGTGAAATGGTGTTATCGCTGTGTTTGAGCGCGCAGATGACGAACACATTCGGGTTGTCCCAGCCTTCACGCAATGCCGAATGCGAGAAGATGAAGCGCACCGGCTCGGCAAACGACAGCAGCCTTTCCTTGTCCTTCAGAATCAGGTCGTAGGCATCCACGTCATCCGACAGGCCCGCGTTTTCGCCACGCGCCGCCATGTCCGAATCCACTTGCCGCTTGCTCTTCTTGTCGATGGAGAAATAACCGCTGTGGGTTTTGTCGGTTGCAATGCCCTTCAGGTATTTGACGTAGGTCGTCTCATCCAGATCGAGCATCTCGTTCAAATACAGGTTGTATTCCTCCTCGAAAATGCAGCCGTATTCCCCTTTCTCATCCACCGCTGCGTAGTCTCGGTACTTGGCCACCTCGTCGATGAAGAACAGCGTCAGCACTTTCACGCCTTGCTGGAACAGCATCTGCTCCTTGTCGAAATGCGCCTTGATTGCCTCACGAATCTGGATACGGCGCAGCGCTGCTTCGGTCACATCGCCCGTGGCATCGCCCACTACCAATTCAACGCCATTGGTGAAACTCAGAGTGTCGGTATTGGCATTGATGTCCGCCACCACGTAGCCGTCACGGTATTGATCCAGCCCGCCTGACAGATCAAACAGGTTGTCGCCCTTGCTGAGCTTCCTTACCACACGCTTGATGTTTCCACCCGCCAGCTTGATCTCAATCTCTACCCGCGCCTCGGGCGGCTTCTTGGTGGAGATTTCGATGGATTGCAGATAAAGGTAAGCGTTGGTTCCCGCCAGCCCCTTCACCGCAATGCCGCGCACGGCGATTTTCTTCACCAGCTTCTGGTTGTAGGCGTCCAGCGCATCCAGCCGGTAAATTTTGTTGTGCGTGGTTTTGTGGGTAGCCGAATAGCGCAGCACCATCAACGGCTTGAAATTCACCAGCGAATCCAGCGTCTTGCCGCCCTCCATCTTCTGCGGTTCATCCAGAATCAGGATGGGCCGGTTGGCACTGATCACGTCAATCGGTTTGCGCGACTGAAAATCGTCGAGCTCCTCATAGATGCGCCGATTGTCCTTGCCGGTGGCATTGAACGCCTGCACATTGATGACCATCACGTTGATGCCCGCGTCCGACGAAAAGCTCTCCAGGTGGTGCAACTGCTTTGAGTTGTAGATAAAGAACCGCGCTTTCTTCTGGTAGCTTTCCAGAAAATGTTCAGCGGTAATCTCCAGCGACTTGGCGACGCCTTCGCGGATGGCGATGCTGGGCACGACGATGATGAACTTGCTCCAGCCGTAGCGCTTGTTCAGTTCGAAAATCGTCTTGATATAGCAGTATGTCTTGCCGGTGCCGGTTTCCATCTCGATGTCGAGATTCACACGGGCGATCTTGGTTGTAACCAGCTTGTCGGCAATCGGCAAATTCTGCTGGCGCTGCACTGATTGAATGCTATCGAGCAGGGTGGAATCCGTGAGCAACAGATCGGCATTCTTGAAGCCCACATCTTCCCCCAGCAGACTGCCGATGGTCTGCCCCTTGGCCTGCTTGCCGGGGTCGATGCGGTAGCTGATGGCTTCCGGGCTGGCGGGCGGCTGGCCAGCAAAGCAGTCCACCACCGCCTGCACAGCAGCGGTCTGGTAGGCTTGGGTCTTGAACTTGAGCTTCATCTCGGCTGGCCTTCGTTCTCTTTGCAGTTTCTTTGGTGTCTCTTCGCAATCTCTTTGTTGGGGCGCACGCCAAAGATATGTAACTTGTTGATATTAAATGATTTTCTCGTGATGCTTCTTTGTGATCTCTAATTTTTCACGACCAACTGCCAACGAGAATCAGAGTCTGAGCCGGTGTTGACAATGACCCCTTGGCGACGAAGCTTTGTCAGCAGCGTGCTGATTTTGGTGGCCTTCTGTTTCTCAGCCAGGGCATCACTGAGTTTGTCTAGCAGCAACTTGTTGAGATCGGCGCGGGAAGCCTCGCCGAACGCGGTCAGGTAGTCCGTCACCAGCTTGGCGTAAAACTCATCGTCCTGCGCACGGGTGCGGATGTAGTCAACTTTGCTGGCCGTGGCAGCCGCCACCACCGCCGAAACAAAGTAGTTTGGCTTGCGCCCCTCGATCAACCTAGCTTTGCGCAGATGCGTGGCGGCTTCATCGGGAATCGGCAGCTTCTTTTGTACCCTATCCAGCGCCAGCACGTCGGCCAACGGTAAATCCGTCTTCTGGATCAGCAGACGGCTATAGGCCATATCCACCACGCCGCCGTAGATTGTCATCCTTACTACGCCGGGTTTGGAAAGATCGTAGTCCGGCAGCGGAAAGTAGCGCCGCGCCTGCCCCCGATACATGTCGCGGATGCCGTAGCCCATCGTGTCGATCATGTTCAACTCCGCCATCGCCTGCGCCAGAAACGGGTTGCGGTAGTGGCTGGGAATTTTGGTGCCTTCCAGATAGTCGTCCGGCTGGCCTTCGACGAAACCTCCCGCGCTTTCAAAGATCAACCTGTCCGGCCGTTCGATGACGATCACGCGAGCACGGCGGGTGTAGTCCTGATGCGCGATGCAGTTATGCAGGGCTTCCAGCACGATCTTCTGATCGTATTTCGGCACTTCCACCGGCACCAATTCGTCCTGCGGCAGGATGCGCAACTGGATATTGCGGATGCGCTGATACAACTGCGTGGTGTTGAGCAGGAACGGCAGGCTGAAATGCTCGTAGGCTTGCTCTGGCCCTTGCAGGCTCCAGGTCAGTTGCGCCATGTGGGGCGACAGCCGATACGCCGATTCCGCTCTGCCCAGCAGCAGCAAGGTGGCGCGGGTGATCTGTCCGCCTTGAGTGAGCCGGGCGCGGTCGAGAAACGTCGCCAGCGGCCAACCCATCACTTCTTCCAGCGTGACGCGGTTGGCGTATTTCTGCGCGAACGATTCGCGAGCCTTGCGGACGGCGGCTTCATCAAGATCGGCCAGCGTGGCCCCGGCTACGACTTGCGCCGTCCAGTCCTGCGCCAGCGTCTGGCGGCGAATCTCGTCCTGCTTGTCCAGCCCCAGCGAAGTCAGGCTTTCACCGGCGCGGGCGTAGTAGTGGCCTTTCCACGCAATCGGAATGCCACGCGGCGCGGGGGGAATTTCCAGCAACAGAACACGGCCATCGGCATGATGCAGTTCGTGGATGTTGCGCAGCGTGATACGCGGCTCCGTATTCTCGGCAATCTGCATCTTCAACGATTGCAGGCGCTCAGCTTGCGGGCGGTAATCGGTGCCCACCACGCGGCGGGTTTTGTTATGCACGCCGAACACCAGCCAGCCGGACTCGGCATTGCGCAGGTTGGCCTCGTTCGTCAGCGCGGAAAAATACTTGCCGATGTCATCGGTGCTGAAGCCGTCGCCCGCCTGTTTGAACTCCACCACCTCGTTTTCCCAGGTGGCGATCAGGCTTTCCAGCAGTGATGACAATTCGTGCTGTTCCATCGCGCTACCTCACAGGCACTTCACATCGGTGGCGGGCGAGAGCAGCTTGAAGATTTGCTCGACATTGATCTTGGCCGCGCTGTCCTTGAACCCCGCGTCGCGGAACACCACGCGCAGTGGTTTGTAGGTAGCCAGTTCCTTGACGAAGGTTTCGTCGATGCCTTGCTGTGCGTCGAAGCAGGCGGCCAGCGCATCGCCATCGACGAAGTACACGTCTTTGTTCTGTATGGATTTCTTTTCGATGGGCAGGGCGAGGTCAACACCCCAGTCCAGCATGACCTGAAATAGCAGGTCTTCGGCTGTACGGTCGGATTTGATGTTGTCAATGAACAGGTCGAGGTTGGCTTTGTCCAGTGCGTCGGGGGCGTAGTACACGTCGGCCATGTTGGAGTCTGTGATCTTGAGGACGCGGAAGCCTCTGTCCTTGTTCCAACCTTCATGACAGGCACTGGATACGATGTTTTTACCCGCGCGGCGAATGCGCTCTTGACTCAAGCCAGAAATTGTTGTGTCTGCCGCCGCTTTTTCCGGAAGCTGAACAGAAATCCACCGTCTGTTCCCGCCATCAGCAGAGTTTTTAGAAAATACTGCGTGTGCAGTCGAACCAGAGCCTGCAAAGAAATCGAGAACTACCGCTTCCTCATTTGGGCTGGTGGCAATATCAAGCATCCGCTCAATCAGTTTGACCGGTTTAGGAGTGATGAATAGCTCGTCACCAGATGATGCCTCCATGAGTTTGCTTAGCTCTTGTTTCGCATTGCGTGTGCTACCAACGTCCTTCCAAGGCCAATATGTCTGAGGTACGACGCCTTCCTTAACCTCCGACAGAAATTTTTTGATTCCCGGTCTGTTGTCGCCGGATTGCCCCCACCAAATCCGATTATCTGCTACGAGTTCGTCAAATTTCTCTTTTGAGATGCGCCAATAGCTTCCTGCGGGAGGTCCATCAATTATCTTTCCCTTTGGGGTTGTTATTTTATATAAACCCTTGCTGTAGTAATTACGCGCGGCCAAATCACCCAGCAACCATGACCCTCGTGGATCATTGTCTGGATTTTGATAGCGATCAACCATCTTCTCACTTCGAGGAAGTAACCGTGGTCGCCAGAGGTCAGAATTTTTCGCATATAGCAAAATATAATCATGATCCTCACTAAGATGCTTGGCAGAATTCTTGGGGCTATCCATTTTGTGCCAAATGATGGTTGCAACGAAATTGGATGCTCCAAATATCTCATCACAAACGCATCGTAGATTCTGAATTTCATTGTCGTCGATGCTGATGAAAATCACAGCGTCATCTGCCAGTAAATTCGCAGCCAATCGAAGTCGCGCGTATATCATGGTCAGCCAATCCGAGTGAAAGCGCCCGTTCGCCTCGGTATTTGCCACCAGCCGTCCACCAGCAGCATCGGTCTGATTCGACTGAATCAGGTAGCTCTCCGCATCATCGCTGTAATCATCGTCGTAAATGAAGTCCCGCCCCGTGTTGTACGGCGGATCGATATAGATCAGTTTCACCTTCCCTAGATACGTCTCTTGCAACAGCTTCAACGCATCCAGGTTATCGCCCTCGATGAACAGATTTTTCGTCGTGTCAAAATCCACGCTTTCCTCGCGGGAAGGCCGCAAGGTCTTGGCAATCGGCGCATTGGCCGTCAACAGTGCTTCGCGCTTGCCCGGCCAGTTCAGGTGATACCGTTCCTGCGGCCCTACCACCAGCGAGCCGGAAAGCTCCTGTCGCAACTGGTCAAAATCCACCGCCAGCTTCACACCGCCATCCTCACCCCGTGCCTCCGTCACACAGCCGGGAAACAACTCGCGGATGTGGGCGATGTTGTCGTCAGTCAGGTTAGGGGAGTGCATTTTTAATTTACTCATAAAAATTCTTCTTGCATTTTGTGGGCACCAAATTGATCGGGTTGTGCGAAGGTGATCTATCGATCCTCAAATGGATCATCAAAATAATCATCAGGGTCACCTTCAAAATCGTTATTCACCGGGATCTGTTGCCAATCGTTCGCAATTTTCTGCCAATCAACAGTCCGTTCAATGGGTAACCCTATCTCGTCTTCTTCGAGACCCTCCCCAGACCACACCGCCCAGAAATCGGGATCGCTCGATTTCGGTTGTTGATCCTTGGGAAGATTATTCATCTGAACCAGAACGGGCAATTCCGAAGCCCAACCCAGCAGGATGGCATGACGGGACGGGAGCGAGGGCAGATCGCGCAGCAAGCCGCGCAAATTGTCAGGCACCAGCTTGTTCACCAGCTCCTGATCGCGGTCATTGCTGATTCGGTGCAGCAGATAGCTGTTGCATTGCGAAAGCACCGTAGGCGAAAGCTCACTCGGGCGTTGAGACGACAACACCAGCCCCAAGCCAAACTTGCGGCCCTCGCGGGCAATTTTCTCGAAGACCTGACAACAGATCACGGCGGAGTTCTGGTTCTCAGCATCATCCGTGTAGCGGCGGATGAAGGTGTGGGCTTCTTCCATCACCAGCACCGTCGGCAAGGTCTTACCGCTGTTGAGCTTTCGGTAACGCTGCAAGGCTTCCAGCGTCATGCGTGCGATAACGGCGGTAATGATGTGAACGACTTCGGCAGGAACCAGCGAGAGGTCGATTACCGTGATCGAGCCGTTCGAGGCTTGGTTGTCGCCGATATAGTTGGTCAACCACTCGCGAAGCTCCAAATCATCTGACCGGCTTGTGATACTCCTCATGCGACTGTCTGAAAGGATTGTCCTTATCCTCATCAGCATCGTTTCGACGTATTCGGAGACGCCCATCAATTCGGCATTGGCTTCAACGCTTCGCAGTAGTTGATCGCCAGTGAATGAGCGCGGTACGTCCGCATCAATAGGCAAAACATCGGTATCGCTGCCACCGAAAGCGGAATGCGCCACTTTTGCGAGCTGCAAAAAATCGTCAATTTCCGGTTTTGTGAATTCGTAGGTCGGGTACTGACCGCTTCGAGCGTTGGAAAAACTGGTGATCTTGTTCCTAAAGGCTGTCAACGCATCCGTTTCATCCTGATTGAACGAAGAGTCATCTGAAAGACCTTCTTGCCATTTTTTTATTTTCTCGAAGAAATTTTTCGGATGCGGGAATTTTGCCCAAGGACTACCGGCATTCCGCTCAAGCTGAATCACGCTTACCAGTGTTCTCAGGTAGCGTCGCATCTCGTGGCTAGGAGTGACCGCAGATTCGACGGCACCATCTCGAACGGAGCGGAGCGCCTGAATCAAGGTCGGTCGCTGCGCTTTTGCGCTGGCCTGAGTGAATGCGCTCCACTCCGCGCTGTTCCAGAACCACAAGGGCACTTGAAGCTGTTCGACTCCTGCTGAAGACGGATCGACGGCAAACACTCGCACATCACCTATGCCCTCAAAGGTCTTGGCGTACTCGCCGTTAGGGTCGAGAACGATGAAACGGGCATTCGGTTTTGCTCCGTTGCGCTTCTTCTTGGCAGCCTCCATCGACCAGCGAACCAACCCCGCAACCGAGCAGGACTTGCCGCTGCCGGTATTGCCCAAGACAGCCAGATGGCGACCAAAGAGGCGGTCGGGGTCGATCTTCACTTCAGCATTGGCTGCCAGCGGACTGACGCCGATCTTGACGCGGCGGTTTTCTCCTGATTCGACGATGGCACGGAGTTGCTCTTGCGTGGGCAGTAGTACCGGATCACCTACGGAGGGATAGGCTTGCACACCGCGCTTGAACTCGTAGCGATTCGTCGTTCCACTACTCCCTGTGTAAGACAGCAGGCCCAGCGGGTTGAGGCTAATTTTTCGCAGGGGATACGGCAGATCCACCAAGCCGAAATCCTGCATCCCTTTGCGTTTTGGGTATTGCGAGCGTTCGACCGTGATCCATTCCACCTGTGCAACCAGATAGCCTTGCTCCCCTGAGGCCAGCACATAGCCGTTGATGCGAGGAAACGGGCGTGGCGTGCCGGTGTTAAGAGAGACGCCATCCGGGGCTTCTATGTCCAGCAGGACTTTGATCTCGTCAGGGGAGACGAAATCAATCGCTCCTATGCGGAGCGAGTCGGCATGTGCGAGTGGAGACAGACTCATAGCAAATCACTCAAGTCTTCAGCGTCGTGTCCCTTCGCTTTGGGCGCACTCTGATGGGTGGCAAACCGCTGTTTGAGCAACTCGCTCATGCGGAACGTGGTCTTGTCAATCGCAGCCTTCGGCAAATAGTTTTCCGTGAGCGTTGTCAGGTCTGCCAGTGCGTGGCCAATCAACAGACTAATCTGCGATGGTCTGCCAATCTGCTCATAGGTTTTCATGACGCGCCCGAGCGGGTCTTCACGTGAGATCACCACCAAATGCGTGGAGGGGATAGTGAGCATGTCCCGGATCACGCGGTTGATATGTTCGTCCCCGAAGCTATAGCCGTAGGTGACGAGCGTGCTGTTCGGTCGGCACACGGCTGACGCCAAATCTCTGAATAGTTCCACGTAGGGATAGTCAGCGGTTTCCCTGTCCTTGGCGGCGTTGGGATAGATCATCAGCTTGTGGGCTGTTGCTCCATCCAGACCGGGAGCCTTCAAATAAGGTTCGACTTCATCAGCGCCAAAGGGCAGACCGATACGGCGAATATCCTTGCCAGTTTGCACCCAATCCACCGAGCCATGCAGCTTGATGAAACGTGCTACACCTTCCAGATACCGAGGCTCTCCCCGGATACCGGGTGGGTTGTAGTGCATGTCCAGATCAAGCCGGGAGGATCGGAAGATCGGCATCAAATTACCGAGGAAACGATCTAGCAAGTGGAGTCCAGCCAATTCCGCTCCAGCCTCGATCAGCCTGTCGTAGTTGGTTGTAAAAATGCTCAGGCGGTCGCGTGTCCCTGTCCGGCTCGCAAAGCTCATCAGGAACGAGACCAGCGTGGTGAAGGCTTGTTCGCGCTGCTCGTCTGGGGCCGTTGCAATTCCGGTTTCGCTTTTCAGAATGGACTCGGCGAATGTTTTTATTCCCGATTCGAGTTCCTCGCGCAGAGTTTTCACCTCGGGGTTTCCGAGAATTTCCAGCCCACGCAAAAGCTCATTCGCCACCCGCAGTTGGTCTTCGACGTTGCCTGTTTTCCGTCCGGCTTGGGTTGCTGATATTTTCGCCGCTACGCTGATCTTGTCTTGGTGAGTGGTAATTGGCAGCGATCCCATGCCAGCCGCGCTTTCATGCGCCGCCAAAAAATGCACCGCATGTGTGAGGCCCGATCCAGCCAATAGAGAAAGATGCTCAGATTGGAAGAGCGAGGTCAGCCATGGTTCGATGTGTTCTCGAAGTTCCTTCTGGCCGAAAGGCTCCGTATCGTTCGCCCACGATGCCTCACTGCCCGCCTGAAGTTTGAATTGGTTATTTTCATCAGGCCAAAAGTGCAACGGCCTATGGTCATCCCTGACCTTGACAATATTAGGGTGTTGGGCGTTTGAGCTTACCTGTTGGTTGGTATTTGGCATGGCATCAGGTTCCTGATTCTTCAGCGGATCAATGCCGCATGATCTTTCTTTAGTTGTCGCAACTGGGCATTGATTTCCACCTTGCGGTTGAACTGTTTTTCCTTCTCCAGCCGAGCCGTGGTCTTGTCCAGTTCACGCTGCTTGGCCTGTGCTTGCTCGACACGCGCCACCAGGTCGGCCAATGTTTCCTGTGGCCGTGCGGGCAGCGGGATCAGACGATGTAACAGTTGTTCGTACAGCCCACCCATGTGCAGAGCCACGGGCATGGCTGTACGTTCGCCATCGGCCGGTAGCCAATCCGTCGCAAAGTAATCGGAAATCACCCAACGGCTGGCATCGGCTTCGTTGGAGCGCTTGCAGGCGGCGATGACTTGCGTTTTACCCTCGAAGGTCAACTCAAAAATGATGGGAAACGGAATCGCTCCGTCGATACAGCGCAGCACATCGCTATGCAGCTCTGGTGTCTTCAGTTGCAGGCTGAATACCTGAATTTCCGGTACACCGGGCCGTGCAGGCAGATGAATGGTTTCCGGGGCCAGCTTGTATGCCCAGATAATATGCTCCACCTGCTTGACGAACAGGTCTTTCAGCCGGGTATTGGCTCCGCTGTGCTCATACACCTTGTTCTTGGGCAACACGCGGCCAAAGGCAGCCTGCGCGGGGTAGGCGATGAGAGCGGGATGTTTGCAGGAGAGGGGAGCCTGGGTCATCCCGCCTCCTGTATCACCAGAAAGGAGATCAACTCAAAATCATCCAACCCGGAAATGGTGCCAGTGAGCGCCGTGGTCTTGCCGCCGGTGAACAGGCTGTCGAGGTCTTTTTCTTCCTTAACCTCGATCATCGAGCGGATAGCCTTGTTCAACAGATCGGAATACGGCTGCATTTTGCGTCCGTCCGCAGTCAGCTTGTTGAAGCGTCGGCAGGCATCGGCAATCGGTTCCGCCTGACCCTTGCAGCACGAGCGTACCAGATCGAGCAGGCGTTTTACCTCCGTGTGGTCGTGGATGACTTGGCCTTCGCGGCTGATGTAAATCAGGTAGTACGGGTGCAGCCGATTGTGCTGCGGCAGGTGCGCGGGCGGGTTCACGCCCGAGTTGCGGTTGCGCAGCGTGAAGATGACGCCGGGTGCCAAGCCCAGATCGGGATTGGCAGGTACAACGGTGTGCAGGCCATTGGGCGATTTGTCGAGTTCACCGTGTGACTTGACGTAGTTCAGCAAGTCCATGCGGAAATCGTTCAGGCCCAGGTCGGTAATGGAGACGCCGGTTTTGAGGTCTTCCAGTTCGATGACTTCTTCCTGCAAGCGGCGAAGTTGTTCTTTGCGGTAAGACACATCGTTGGCCTGCGCGGAGATGACGTTGTCGTCGCCGGTGGCGGTCACGTCCACGATCATCATGCGATTTTCGACCCGCTCCTTGAGGTTGATGTATTCGTCCAGCGAAATGTCGGGCCAGTAGTTCACCAATTGAATGCACTGGTTGGACGAGCCGATGCGGTCCACGCGCCCGAAACGCTGGATGATGCGCACCGGGTTCCAGTGAATGTCGTAGTTGATGACGTAGTCGCAGTCCTGAAGGTTCTGGCCTTCGGAAATGCAGTCGGTGCCGAT
>JAITMK010000076.1 GCA_031277415.1 Azoarcus sp. | reverse complement strand
CTGCTCTCCCAGATTTTCTGCAACCGCTTCACCGAAACCGGCATCGGCGTTTTCAGGGTTTGAGCAAAGAGGCTGACGCGCAGTTCTTCGAGCAACCATCGAAACGCTTCCAGTTCGGGGGCCGACGTGCGGGCGCGGGCGGCGGTTTCGCGCTGCCAGGGCACGGCCAGCGTTTTCCATTCGGACATGAGTTTCATGTCGCGGGCAGAGTCGTCGCGAAGTTTGTCGAGGCGCATGAGCGCCGCCTTGAAATAACGCGGAAAGTGGGCGAGGCGCTCCCAATCGAAGGCGGTCAGAAAATCCTTTGGCAAAAGCGCGGCGGCCTGTGCGCGCATGTCGGCCACGGCATCGGGAAAGGCTTTATTCAGGGTGGCGAGGCGTTTCTGGAGAAGGGCTGCGTCGGTCAGCAATTGCGCGGCGAGCCGCATGAACTCCTGCGCGACCAGCGTCAGGCGCGGGCGGGCTTCCCGGCAGCGGCGCTCGAACGTTTCGCCGTCTTCCGGCAAAGGGTCGCCGAAGCAGCAGCGCATGAGGCTCGCTTCGACGAGACGAGCCTTGAGTTCGGTTTCGCTGCCGAAATCGCGGTATTGCAAGGCGAGTTCACGCAACCCCGGCAGGCGTTCGATGGCTTTGACCTGATCCTTGAGCGCCAGGGCAAAAAGCCGCAACAGGCCACGACGGTGCGCCCGCGCCGCTTCCTCGGGGGTATCGAACGGACGCAGCGAAACGCTATCGCCGTCATCGAACAGAGCAGGAAAGCCGATGAGCTCATGCCCATCGATGTTGACTTCAAGTAATTCAGGCAACTTGCCGAATGTCCAGGAAGTGAAGCCCTTCTGCCCTCCCACACGCCCTCTCACGCCGTCATTCCGCGCGGAGCCGTCAGGCGTAGTCGCGGAATCCATATGGCTGATAGATTCTGCGACTACGCTTCGCTCCGCGCAGAATGACACGGAGGGAGTGGCGAAAGGCGCCCCTCTCCCACGAGCAGGAATTGCCGCCTCGAAGCGTGCCGCCACGCGGTCCTTGAACCGGGCGCGCAACTCACTCAATTGCCGGGACTGCCCGAGCACGCGCCCGTGCTCGTCGATGACCCGGAAATTCATGAAACAGTGCGGAAGCAGGTTTTCCGGGCGAAAACTCTCCAGCGGCAATTTAAGGTGCACGCGCTCCTCAACGAAATGCTGGAGCGTTTTCAAAAGCGGGAGAAACGCTTCACCCCTGCCCTTGCCTCCAAATTCACCATTCTCGAAAGCCGCCATGAATGCTGCCGTGCTCTCGGCAAGCGGTTGCAGCCGGTGACGGATTTTCTGCGGCACGGTTTTGAGCAGCGCGGTCACTTTTTCTTCCAGCAACCCCGGAACCAGCCATTCGCAGCGTTGCGCGTTGACCTGATTGAGCATCATCAGCGGCACGGTCAGGGTAACTCCGTCATCGGCACTCCCCGGTTCGTGCTTGTAATCGAACCTCAATTTCTGGCCGAGCACATCGAGCGCAGGCGGAAAACGCTCAGAGGTCACCCCCTCAGCTT
Source organism: Azoarcus sp. (assembly GCA_031277415.1). GTDB lineage: Bacteria > Pseudomonadota > Gammaproteobacteria > Burkholderiales > Rhodocyclaceae > WRNU01. The sequence continues at coordinate 15,614 of JAITMK010000076.1, read as the reverse complement.
CGTGACGCATCAGTTGTTCGCGCGTGAGATAAAGCAATTTCGGCGCGTTTCTTTCGGCCTGTTTCCGCCAATGCTCGAAACTTGCCAGATCGACCACGTCGGCGGGAATCTTGCTGTCGTAGAAGGCTTCGATCAGGGTCTCATCGACAAGCACATCGGGGCGGCGGGTCTTGTGTTCCAGCCTTTCGATTTCCGCAACCAGTCCAAGGTTATGGGTGAGGAACTTCATCGACCGCGCCGGACCGTCGGCGATTTCGCCTGCCACCAGCCCTTCGCGGATGAACAGTTCGCGGCACAGCGCCGGGTCGATGTCGCGGTACGGCACACCCCGGCGCGGCCAGATCACCAGCCCATAAAGGACGCCCCGCTCCCATGCCCGCACGCAACCCGCGCTCCTCGACCAGTGCGGCTCGAACACATGACGCCGGATGAGATGCGCGCCGACTTCTTCCACCCACTCCGGCTCGATACGGGCGAGACAGCGGCCAAAAAGCCGGGAAGTATCGACCTGTTCGGCCGCCATGATCCATTTGCCCGCTTTTTTTGCCAGCATCGAACCCGGATGAGGCCAGAACTTGATGCTGCGTGCGCCGAGATAGCTTCCTGCCTGGGAGCCGATGCCGGCGGCCTCTTCCTGCTTGCAGCCGATGTTGCCGAGCAGCCCGGCCAGCAGCGATTTATGAATCGCTTCATAACCGGCGGGAACGGTATTCACCTTCCAGCCATGCTCCACGCAAAGCGTATGAAGCTGATTGTGGACATCCCGCCACTCGCGCATCCGCAACCAGGACAAAAAATGACGGCGACACCACTGTTTCTGCTGATTGCCGGATTCATGGCGCTGCACTTCGCCCCAGGTTTTCCACAGATTCCAGTACCAGAGAAATTCCGAACGCTGATCCTGCTCCGCGCCGCGAAATTTCGCGTGCGCCTGCTCCGCCGCGCCGGGATTTTCCTGCGGACGTTCACGCGGGTCTTGCGTGGAAAGCGCAGCGGCAATCACCAGGACTTCCTCCAGCGCCCCACGCTCGCGTGCCGCCAGCATCATGCGGGCAATGCGCGGGTCGAGAGGCAGTTTTGCGAGTTCCCGGCCAATTGGGGTTAGCTTGCGTCCTTCCGCTTCATCCTCACTCGCCACCCGCAGGGCCGCCCCAAGGGTGGCGACGCCCCCTTGGGGGGCAGCGAGCGAAGCGAGCGTGGGGGTCCCCAGTGCGCCCAGTTCCGCCAACAGCGCATAACCATCACTGATCAGCCTGGAACCGGGCGGATCGATAAAGGGAAAATCCTCCACCTCGCCCAGACCGAGCGCCTTCATGCGCAGGATCACCCCGGCAAGCGAAGAACGCAGAATTTCGGGATCGGTGTGCGCGGGACGGCGTTTGAAATCTTCCTCATCGAAGAGACGGAAACAAATACCGTCCATCACCCGACCGCAGCGTCCGGCGCGCTGCTGGATCGATGCCTGCGCAATGTTTTCGATCCGCAACTGTTCCACCTTGTTGCGCGGCGAGTAGCGTTTGATTCGCGCCAGTCCCGTATCGACCACGTAGCGCACGCCCGGCACGGTGAGCGACGTCTCCGCCACGTTCGTCGCCAGCACCACCCGCCGTCCACTGGAGGAGGAAAACACCCGCGCCTGCTCCTGCGCCGATTGGCGCGCAAAGAGCGGCAGAATCTCAGAGCCGGGAAGAAGCCGGAATTTGCCGAGCGCCTCGGTAGCCTCGCGGATTTCCCGCTCACCCGGCAGGAAGACGAGCACATCGCCAGGGCCGCATCGTTGCGCCTCATCGACGGCATCGACCAGGGCATCGTAAAGGTCGCGCTGTTTTCCCGCCGCCCTGCCCCGCTGCCCGCTTCTTCTGGCCGGAACATCATCGCGATCAGAGTCTTCCTCTCCTTCATCTTCGATAGAAACAGGCCGGTAGCGCACCTCGATCGGATACAGCCGCCCGGAGACTTCGATCACCGGCGCAGGGGCGGGATCCGCGAGCGTGGGGTCCTCGAGCGTGGGGGCTGAAAAATGCCGGGCAAAGCGTTCCGCATCGAGCGTGGCGGAAGTAATGATGAGTTTGAGATCGGGCCGCCGCCGCAACAGTGCCTTGAGGTAGCCGAGGAGAAAATCGATGTTGAGGCTGCGTTCATGCGCTTCGTCGATAATCAGCGTGTCGTAAGCCGCAAGCAGCGGGTCACGTTGTATTTCAGCCAACAGGATGCCGTCGGTCATCAGTTTGATGCGGCTCTCTGCGCTGACGCGGTCGGTAAAACGAATTTTGTAGCCTACGATCTGCCCGAGCGGGCTGTTCAATTCCTGGGCAATGCGGCTGGCTGTGGCTCGCGCAGCAATGCGGCGCGGTTGCGTGTGGCCGATCAGGCCCGCCACCCCGCGCCCGATGGCAAGGCAGATTTTGGGGAGTTGGGTGGTTTTGCCGGAGCCGGTTTCACCGCAGACGATGATGACCTGATGCGCAAGAATCGCAGCAGCGATTTCGTCGCGGCGGGCGGAGATGGGAAGATCGGGGGGGAACTCAGGGGAAGGCAAGGAGGATCTCATGCCCGATTTTGGCATGATAGAAGCCCGGCGTCAGCCATGTCTCCATTGTTTGAAGGTGAATTCCGACTACCTGAGCCATCTCTTGATCGGCATCCTGGGGAAACTCTGCATTACCCTATTACCCACCACCTGTCATTCTGCTTGGTACCGCAGGATCCGTGCAACGTCTGGATTCTGCGACTTCGCTTCGCGGTGCGCTGCAATGACAGGAAGGTTTTATTACAGAGACCCCCTGGAATACAGTCGCAAGTGGTTTATCATTCACCATAAATCATTTGCATTGAATTCAATTGACACAATCTAATAAACATATGATAGAGTCCCCAAGGTATTCTGTTGATACAGCAACCCTATTCCACAGGAGAGATCACATGTCGCATCGCACAAAACTGCTTGCTGTCCTTGCTTCCACCCTGGTTTCAACGCCTGCACTGGCGCTGGATATTTCCTTTGATTACAGCCTGGCCGACAGTTTTTTTTCCGCAGAGCGGCGCGATGCAATGGAACGCGCGGCATTGCTCTACGAAAGTTATATCCTGGACGATCTGAATGTCGTTGTTACCATGAGTTCGCGCTACGAACAGGATAGAAATTACTTGGCTGAAGCTGGGCCAACCGCCTATTACGCCAATTTCCAGAATGACTGGTCCGGCACAATGACTTTCAATGAAAGTTATGAGTGGTATTCAGGCACCGCTGATAGTTTCAATGGTTATGACTTTTTTTCCGTGACGCTACATGAATTGGGTCATATCCTGGGCATTGGCACGGTCAATACCTGGGATGCTCTGCTTACGGGCGATTATTTCAATGGCACATATGCTTCTGGCGTTTATGGCGGCCCCGTCCCTCTTGCGGATTATGCCCATTGGTTGCCTGATGCCATAAGCACCTTGCCGGGCACGGATACTTGGCAGGAGCCTCTTTTGAATCCCTATGCGAGTTATGGTACGCGCATGTACCTGACTGCTTTGGATCTGGCCGGATTACGGGACATTGGCTGGGATATTCCGGTGGTTCCGGAACCTGAAACGCTGTATATGCTGTTATCCGGACTTGGTATCGTGGGTCTGGTTGCGCGCAGGCAACGTACAAGAGCAGCGGCGTAAGTACGACCAAAAGCAGGAAATGACAACGTCCCGCATTTTACACAGTGCGGGACGTAAAGATGCCGTGTCATAATTCAACAATCCTGAAAACAAGAGCGGTTATAGCCCGACTGAGCCACAATTCCGGCCTTCATGGACGCGGATGTTTTAACATCACGTCCGGCCAAGGAAAAAGACTCATGGGTTATTCAACGTTTTTACTGTTGTGCGTCACCACGCTGATCCTGTACCCGGCATCGCCTGCCCGGGCAGTCGAGCCCAATGCGTATGTTGTCATGCTGAGCGCGCAGGTCAGCGAATCGCCTGCAAAGATCCGGCTGCAATGGCCCGGTTATCCGGCTCCAATGGGCAATTACGAGGTTTACCGTAAAGGAAAAGAGGCGGCATCCTGGGGAAAAATCGCCACCCTGAACGGCGATGCGACTTTCTATGAGGACGCAAACGTCGCAGTTGGCCGGGCATATGAATACAAGCTCATCGCCAACCCTTATGCGTCATCGGGTTTCAATGTGGTATTGGGTCCCAATAGAATCAAGCAGGGTTATATCTTCGCCGGAATAAAAGTTCCGCCCACGGAATCTCGCGGCAAGGTCGTTCTGCTGGTAGAAGCAGAACAAGCAACGAAGCTGAAAACCGAACTTGAAACCCTTAAAAACGATTTGATCGGCGACGGTTGGGCCGTCTTGCGCCATGACGTGTCGAGAGACGCAACGCCACAGTCGGCGCGGACCCTGGTGCAGGCGGATTACAACGCCGATCCGGACAATGTCAAAGCCGTATTTTTATTGGGTCATATTCCCGTCCTGAGATATGGTTTCCTGGCTCCGGACGGACACCATGAGCACCGAGGGCCGTGGCCGGCAGATGCGTATTACGGAAACATGACCGAATCGTGGAACGACACTCCGGAAGCCCCCGCCCTTTCCCGATCAGCAATCCCCGGTGTAGTGCAATTGCAGGTGGGACGGGTGGATTTCGACAATATGCCCGCCTTTCAAAAAGATGCGACAGAACTTTTGCGGCAGTATTTGAACAAGAACCACAAATACAGAATCGGGCGGATGACGGCAAAGAAAGACGCTTTCGTCTCCGACGGATTTGGCCGCGGCAATATGGATAACGCCGCTTCCTACAACGGCTACAAGCTTTTTCCGGCGTTGTGGGGCCCCAATGCACGGATAGATGACGGCCCCTGGACGCAGTATCTACCTCAGAACACTTACACGTGGGGTCACATCAACGGAGCAGGCGGCCCGGCTTCGTGCAACGCAGCCGGAGGCGTAATAACGACGAGCCACCTTGCCTTGCAGGATTACGGCGTTATCTTCTGGCAAAGCTTCGGCAGTTTCTTTGGAAACTGGGGCTCCCAGAACAATTTCATGCGCGCGCTTCTCGCCATGCCGAATTACGGCCTTGCCAGCGCATGGACCGCCCGCCCACACTGGTTTTTTCACCACATGGCCCTGGGCGAGACAATCGGCTACAGCACCCGGATAACGCAAAACAATAAGGGAATACTCTACGCACCAACTGGCATCGGCGCAAACAGCGTCCATATCGCCCTGATGGGAGACCCGACCTTACGAATGTTCCCGGTACTTCCGCCGACAGATTTGCAGGTAAAAAACGAGGCGGATACGACAAAACTGCAATGGACCGCTTCCAGGGACAAAAAAGTAACTGGCTACTACGTTTACGGCGCATCGAACCCGAACGGACCCTATACACGGCTTGAAATCGTCAAGGGAACCCGTTGGACTCATACAAGCCCCGGAAACACAAAATACTACATGGTGCGCGCCTCCAGATTGACTGTAACGGGAAGCGGAAGCTTTTATAACCTGAGCCAGGGCGCAATGGCGGCGCAACGTCACGGACGTACCCCGTCAGGTTGAGCACGGATATGGGTTTAAGCCCATTTACTATGCATTTATACACTTCCTGCGAAGACTGAATGCGCTACCGTACCCCGTGCTCAGAATCCTCTGAACACGAGTTGTGACAGAAGGAGCAGATCATGGGGCTTTTCAGTTTCTTCAAAGAAGCGGGCGAAAAATTACTGGGCATCGGCAAGGCATCGGCGGCGGCGAACGCTCAGGAAAGCAGTCAGGCTGCCGACCTCGAAGCGGCAGCGGCCATCGTCAGCTACATCAATAAAATGGGATTGCAAGTAGACAATCTCAGTATTATCGTCAATACGGCACAAGGTGTCGTCAAAGTTTCCGGCGAAGCCGCCGATCAGAGCACACGCGAAAAAGTCGTGCTTTGCTGCGGCAACACACGAGGCATCGAAAAAGTCGATGATGCGATGACCGTCAAAAAAACCGAACCGGAAGCGAAATGGCACACCGTCGTGAAGGGAGACACCCTGTGGGCTATCGCAGAAAAATTTTACGGAAAAGGCAACGAATACAACCGTATTTTTGAAGCCAATCGCCCGATGCTGACCCATCCCGACAAGATCTACCCAGGGCAAATGCTTCGTATTCCGCCTATGGGTTGAAAAGACATAACGCCATCGAGCCAGTGATCGGACACAGGAAAAATGATGGATGATCGGGAAGGAATTGCCTCAAAAGCCAAAACATCACAGCAAGGCGGCCTGTGCGGTAGCAAATAAGTTGACCCGGATTTACAATGCCGCACTCAGAGATGCCACGCTCTTTGGTCATCTGCAAGCCGCCTTGGCTTTGGGAGGGGGTCGTATACACAAAATCAAGTACCGCAGGAGGATACATGGCCATTGAAAATCCATACGAAGCCCCGAAAGCGCGCCTGACTGAATCAATTGCTCAGGCAAACGCTTCCGAGACTGACGATTTTGAATACGTGGGGTTCTGGCCCCGTGTTGGCGCATCCATCATCGACACGATCATCTTATTAATCATCACCGTTCCCCTGCTTGTCTCAATCTATGGCTGGGAATATTTCACAGACCTGGACACGCCGCTTATCGCTGGGCCTGCCGACTTCTTGCTCTCCTGGGTACTGCCGGGCATCGCCGTCATCCTGTTTTGGCTTTATAAACAAGCCACTCCTGGCAAGATGGTTGTATCTGCTCGGGTAGTCGACGCAAGGACTGGAAACACTCTCACTGTCGGCCAATCAATTGGTCGTTACCTTGCATACTTCATCGCAATGCTACCGCTTTTTCTCGGCATCATCTGGGTTGCTTTTGATCCTCGTAAGCAGGGTTGGCACGACAAACTGGCTGGGACCGTTGTCATTCGACCAAAACATCACAGCCAAAATCCCGTTAGATTCGAACCCTGACATTACGTCAGGCGGCCTGTTCCCAAGCAACCCGTAACCAGTTGCGAACCTCCTCGTCGATTTCGGCCTTGCCGTACAACTCCAGATGTTGCGTGAACCGCTTTGATCCGGCCTCCGTGATTTCCTTCCAACGGGGGGAAGGGTCGCGAGCCGGAAAGGATACGGTAAGGACGAGTGGAGCGACCGGACGATTCGTGAGGTACTGGCCCGGTATCCAGGCCAAAGATTCATGAACGGTGCGGGAGAAATTCGAGAATAAATCAGTGTCTCCCTGATCGACACACCACGGATGACGAAACGGGGCATCATGGCTGGCTGGATGGCCGAGTCAAACTATTTTGGTGGTATGACCTTTGCCACGTAGGTAAGGATGCTGTTTTCCCCATGCCACGTACCTCCTAGCTGGCCGCGGCACCGGCCTGTGCTCCATTCGCTGCTGCGGAGAAAATCGGTTCCGTTCCAGACCCAGTCCGACCCTCCCAGACAATCGCCCAATCCGCGTCCTCTCCCTGAACTTGCGATGATGCCGCTTTCACCTACATAGTAGGCATCGACATCTTCCAGCAGGAACTTGATCACTTTCTTGCCCCGTTTATCGGTCAGCCAATAGGCCACGGTTCCTTGATACATCGCCATCATGCATGGTGTGGAAATCAATGCGTGTCGCTCATCGACAGGCGTCAGGGTGAAGCTTTCCGCTTCTCTTCCATTTTCTTGTTCCGGTTCATGCAAACTACAGACTTCGCCTTTGGTTTTCCACAGCATGGGTTCAATGGCCTGCGCTTCTGATGCAGTCAACTCACGCGAAACGGGTTTGTCGATGGTCTTTGCCGCCCGGATGACGGGCATGGGAACCGGCGCCCGAACGCTGGTTTCCGGTTTTTTCCCCTTGCGGATGAGCGCACCTGGCGTACCAACCCGGCCTTGAATATCGTCCATTTTCAACATCACCGCGGAAATACCTTTGCCGGAAAGCACAAAGGATTCATCACCCCCCTCGAATTCGATCATCTTGTCATTTTTCGCAGCGGCAAGTAAAACGAGCACCTGGGCCTGCGTGAGCGGATAAGTGCTGCTGTCTTTGCCGGGATATTTCAGTCGCGCCTTTTCTTCCCCATCCACCATGAGCTTCAAAACGGGAGGGCACGGGTCACTTGTTGTGTCGTCATATCCGCCCAGTGTAACTGCGCCATGCAAGCGCGCATTGGGGCCAGCACTGCGGGTAATCAGCACACCACCACTGGAATCACCGCCCTCGGCGCTGTATCCCTCCATCCGGCAGGTCAATGTGTTGTCACAAGTGACGGCCCAGTCATCATGCAAAAACGATATTCCCAATTTTTGTCCATGTACATGCGTTGCCGCCGCGCCAAGAAAAATCAGAAGATATGCCGAAAAAATAATTTTTGATGTTTTAAATGGATTCATGGTTGCCAAATGTATGGGTTAACCGCAGATTGAATTCTAGGCGGTTTCGATTCAAGCACCAACAAATGTAGCTTACAAACCCATTCGTCATTGCGAGGCGCGAAGCGCCGAGGCAATCCAGGTAGCGCAATGGATTGCTTCGCTTCGCTCGCAATGACGCAAATGACGAGGTAGGGAAGTTGTATAGAATCAAACAAAACCGAAGTCACACCTGAAAAACTTCGCCGTCCTCGATCCTTAGCGCGGTGAGTTTACCGCCCCACACATATCCGGAATCAAGGGCGATCAAGTCTTTTTCGCGGTAGAAACCCAGTGTCGACCAGTGGCCGAAAATGATGGTGTGGGTTCGGCTGGCGCGGCCCGGTAACGTAAACCAGGGGAAAGCGCCTTCCGGAGCGGAGCCCGGGGGGCCTTTGGCGCGCATTACCATGCGGCCCTCGGGAGTGCAGAAGCGCATGCGCGTAAAGGCGTTGACAATGACTCGCAGGCGCCCCCACCCTCTGAGGCGGTCTTCCCAGTGATCCGGGCGGTTGCCCATGAGGCGCAGGAGGAATTTTTTCGAGTTCCTGCCCCTGAGCGCCGCCTGAACTTCTTCGGCCAGCGTCCTGGCCTTGGGAATTGTCCATTGCGGCAACAGCCCCGCATGAACGAGCACGTATTGATCTTCGACATGCAGCAGGGGACGATGGAGGAGCCAGTGCAGCAGTTCGTCGCAATCCGGAGCGGTCAGGATGTCGTCCAGATTGTCGGCGGCACTACGGGATTCAAGACCGGCATAAAGCATCAACAGGTAAAGGTCATGATTGCCGAGCACGACGGTGGCGGCATCTCCGAGCCCCGCAATGAAGCGCAACGCCTGGAGTGATTCCGGGCCGCGATTGACGAGGTCGCCAACAAACCAGAGCCGATCGGCGTCGGGGTTGAACGCGCAAAGATCGAGCAGACGGCGCAATGCGCTGTAACAACCCTGAACGTCGCCTATTGCATATGTGGACATATTTATATCAGTACAGGCTCCGGTTCCAGTTCCACGCCGAAGCGCCCGAATACGTCATCCCGGATGCTTGCAGCCAGCCGCAGTATGTCCGCGCCGGTTGCGCCGCCATGGTTGACGAGGATGAGCGCGTGTTGAGCGTGGCAACCTGCGGGGCCGAGGCGGCGGCCTTTCCAGCCGCATTGTTCGATCAACCACCCGGCGGCGAGTTTTTCCAGGCCATCGGGTTGCGGGTAATGCGGCAGGGCGGGATAAGCCGCCAGCAGGGCTGCGCACTGTCCGGCATCAACGACGGGATTCTTGAAGAAACTGCCCGCGCTACCGAGTTCGGCAGGATCGGGCAGTTTGCGCCGCCGCAACGCGATGACGGCGTCCGACACCTGGAGAGGAGCGGGAAGGTCGAATTCGCTGAACCCGCGCTCGGCCAGTTCGCGCGCAAGCTCGCCGTAACGGGTGAGAGGCTGCCAATCGCGCGGCAGGCGAAAGCGCACTGCCGTAATGAGCCAGCGTCCCGGTTGGCGCTTGAAAATACTGTCGCGGTAACCGAACTGGCAGGCGGCGGCGTCGAATCGTTCGAGTTCGCCGCTGGCAAGGTCGAGAGCGTCGAGCGATTCGATGCGTTCGGCCACTTCCAGACCGTAAGCGCCGATGTTCTGAACGGGGGCCGCACCCACGGTTCCGGGGATGAAGGAAAGGTTTTCCAGCCCCGGCCACCCTTGGTCGAGCGTCCAGCGGACGAAATCGTGCCAGTTTTCACCCGCCCCCGCTTCGATGAGGAGGGAGGAGGACGAGGTGGCCTGATCGAGTTTGCAGCGACCGGGAATTTCGACTTTGAGCACGGTGTCGAGCGGTTCTCCGCGCAGGACGAGGTTGCTGCCGCCCCCCAGAATCAGGCTCGAACCGCAAACGCCTGCCGGACGGCCCGCCAGGAAGGCGCACGCCTGCCGGGCTTCTTCTACCGAGCGCACACGCAGCAGATGCTTCGCCCGCGCGGGAAGCCCGAAGGTGTTCAACGCCGTCAGGTCGGCGTCAGTCTGCACGCAGAGCATCGATGGCCTGCCGGATGTCGGCCTCGCTTGCGCCGGAGGCAAGTTCGCTCCATTGGCTGTAGCCTTCGTCGTTCCTGATGCCCGCCACGGCCTGCCCGGCCTCGCGGGCGGAAGCAAAACCCCGGCTTTGCAGGAGCAGGCGGCCATCGCTGCCAACGAACTTGAAGTAGAAGAGTCCGTCCGCTTCACGGTATTGCTTGAACTGGGGTTTGGCTTGAGCCTTGGGCTTGGCGGATGAATTCGCAGGTGCCGCAGGAAGCTGGTCGAGCCGCCGCAACCCGGTGGCTTCGCGCAGGCGGGCAATGAAAGGGGATGCGTATTTGGCGCGCAACGCCGCCGCGCCGCTCTTCAATACCTGTTCGATGCGCGCGGGCTCGGCGATCAATTCTTCATAGCGCGCACGCATCGGCGCGATGACCGATTCCAGCTTCTGAAAGAGTGCTTCCTTGGCGTCTCCCCAACTGATGCCTTCCGCGTAACGGGTGCGCATCGTTTCGGTTTCGGCAGAGGTGGCAAACGCCTGAAAGAGTTGAAACAGCGCGGAGCCTTCGGTCTCTTTCGGTTCGCCGGGCGCCTTCGAGTCGGTGACGATACCCAACACCAGCTTTTTCAACACGCTTTGAGAAGCAAAGAGCGGAATGATGTTGTCGTAGCTCTTGCTCATCTTCTGACCATCCAGCCCCGGCAAGGTGGCGACGGATTCATCGACGGCCGCTTCGGGCAGCACGAAATGTTCGCCGTAGCGATAATTGAAACTCGCGGCGATGTCGCGCGCCATTTCAAGGTGCTGAACCTGATCGCGTCCCACCGGAACCTTGTGTGCGTTGAACATGAGGATGTCGGCGGCCATCAGCACGGGATACATGAACAGCCCCATCGTCACCCCGGCGTCCGGGTCTTCGCCTTCGGCCATGTTCTTGTCGACGGCGGCCTTGTAGGCGTGCGCGCGGTTGAGCAACCCCTTGCCGGTCACGCAGGCGAGCAGCCAGGCGAGTTCGGTAATTTCCGGGATGTCGGACTGGCGGTAGAACCACACGCGCTCGGGGCGCAATCCGGCGGCCAGCCAGGTCGCGGCAATTTCCAGCGTGGAGCGCTGCACCCGTTCAGGGTTGCCGGTCTTGACGAGCGCGTGGTAGTCGGAGAGGAAGTAAAAACTCTCGACGCCGGGACTCCGGCTGGCTTCTACCGCCGGGCGGATTGCGCCCGCGTAATTGCCGAGATGGGGGGTTCCCGAGGGGGTAATGCCTGTAAGGATGCGTTGTGGTGTCATGGGTGTCATGGGTTTCATCGTCTCGACATGGTCAAGCAATAGGGCGCGAAAAGGGTAGCTTTTCCGAAAAAAAAGAGGGGCTAGCCTCCGATATTATCGCCAATAGAATAGAATTATAAGGTTTAGCACCAGACATTTAAGAACTCAACGCATGGATCATCACAACCTCACCCTGATATCGACAATCGCTTACGGTTTTGGCATTGCCCTGTTATTGGGCTTTATCGCCGAGCGCCTGCGCATTCCCGCGCTGGTAGGCTACCTGCTCGCGGGTATCATCATCGGTCCGCATACACCCGGTTTCGTGGGGGACACGGCAATTGCCAATCAACTCTCGGAACTTGGCGTGATGCTGCTGATGTTCGGGGTGGGGTTGCATTTTTCGCTCGGCGATTTGATGTCGGTCAAGCGTATCGCCATTCCGGGCGCGGTGTTCCAGATGGGGATAGCCACTCTGCTGGGCATGTTCGTCTCGGAACTCTGGGGCTGGAGTCATGGCGAAGCCCTCGTGTTCGGACTCTCCCTGTCCTGCGCCAGCACGGTCGTGCTGATCAAGGCGCTGGAAACGCGCGGCATTCTGGAAACCATGAACGGGCGCATTGCAGTGGGCTGGCTGGTGGTAGAAGACCTGGCCACGGTATTGGCACTGGTATTGCTGCCCTCCCTTGCAATGTATTTAGGCGGCCCCGTGGCAGGCGGCGCGGAGGCGCAGGGCCCGCTCTTGATGAAGCTCGCGAAGACCATGCTGAGCGTGGCGGCTTTCATCTTCCTGATGCTGGTAGCCGGGCGGCGCGCCATTCCCTGGCTGCTGTGGCAGGTCGCGCGCACGGGTTCACGCGAGCTCTTCACCCTGGCGGTCATCGCCATTGCCATTGGCATTGCCTATGCCGCACAGGAACTGTTCAAAGTCTCTTTCGCCCTCGGCGCATTCTTCGCGGGCATGGTGATGCGGGAATCGAAATTCAGCCACCGCGCGGCGGACGAATCCCTGCCTTTCCGGGACGCATTTTCCGTGCTGTTTTTCGTCGCGGTCGGGATGCTGTTCAAACCTTCGATCCTGGTGGAGCAACCCTTACAGGTACTGGCGGTGATCGGAATCATCATGCTGGGCAAAACGCTGGCCGCCGTCTTTCTGGTGTTGGCATTCCGCTATCCGATGAACACAGCTCTGACGGTCGCCGCCAGTTTGGCGCAGATTGGCGAATTTTCTTTCATCCTCGCCGACCAGGCCGTCAGAGTGGGACTGATGTCGGAGGAAGTCCGAAGTCTGGTTCTGGCCGGGGCTTTGATTTCCATCGCCCTCAACCCGGTCATGTTCATGGCGGTCAATCCTCTGAAACGCTGGTTACTGGCCCGGTTTGAATTCGCGCGCAAACTCGAACAGCGCGAGGAGCCTTTCGCTCAGTTGCCGATGAGCACCGACCGAAAATACCTGGAAGGTCAGGTGGTGCTGGTCGGCTATGGCCGGATAGGGCAGCGTATCGCCCAATCGCTCGAAGAACGCAACATCCCCTACGTCGTGGCGGAACAAAACCGCGAATGCGTGGAAGACTTGCGCAAAGAGGGGAAAGCCGCCGTCTATGGCGACGCAACCGACCCCGCCGTTCTGATTCAGGCCCACATCGCCAACGCTGCCATCCTGGTGGTTGCCACGTCCTCTCCATTGGATGTGCGCACGATGGCCGAAGCCGCACGCACACTGAACCCCGGCATCGAAATCGTGGTGCGCACCCACAGCGACGAAGAATCCCTCCTGCTGCACGGCGAAGGGATCGGTGTCACTTTTTACAACGATGAAGAACTCGCCAAGAGCATGAGCAACTACGTGGTCGAGCGCTTCCGGCCCGTGGATCAGGAAGCGCATTCTGTATGAAGCGGTTCAAACCCCGCTTTGCCGAATTTACAGCAGCGTGTTTTCTCTCTCTCACTGCCGCCCATGCCGCCGAGCCGCTACCCGCCCTGGGCGCCGAATTTGAAAGCCTGACCGTCTCGGGGCTTTCTTCCGGCGCGTTCATGGCGGTGCAATTCCACGTCGCCCACTCCTCGCGGGTACGCGGGGCAGGCATCCTGGCAGGCGGGCCGTACTACTGCGCCAGCGGAAGTTCGCTCAAAGCCATATCGTCCTGCATGTCGCCCGGATTTTTCACGCCCGCGCCCAAACCAGGCATATTGCGCGAGGAAGTCGATAAACAGGCGGCAGCCGGACAGATCGATCCGCCGGACGGATTACGCTCCAGCCGGGTCTGGCTTCTCTCCGGTGGAAGAGACATCGTTGTGAGAAGCACCGTCGTGGACGCAACACACGCGTTTTACCGGCAATGGCTACCCGAATCGGCCATTGCCTACGAGCGCCTGCCGGATGCCGGTCACGCCATGATCGTTCCCTCGGCAAAAACCGCCTGCGGAATTACGGGCTCGCCCTATATCAATCATTGCGGCGATTTCGACGCACCCGGTCGCCTGCTCACGCACCTGCTTGGCGAATTGCGCCCCAAAGCCCAGGCTGCAACCGGCGAACTGCTTGCGTTCGATCAATCCGGATTTGCCGAACGGAAAGCAGGTATGAGCAATACCGCTTATATCTATATCCCGGCTGCCTGCCGCAGTGGCGGCTGCCGCATTCACGTCGCTTTCCACGGTTGCCTCCAGAACGCCGCCACGGCAGGGGAAACCTGGGTTCGCCAGTCCGGATACAACGAATGGGCCGAAACCAACCGTCTGCTCGTACTCTATCCGCAAACTTCCAATACCGGAGATCCGAATGGTTGTTGGGACTGGTGGGGCTACACCGGAGCCGCTTACCATACCCGTTCTGCGGCGCAAATCGGAGCGGTATGGAAAATGATCGAGCATTTGACAGAAAAACCATGACGTAAAACGTGATGAGCCGCGCCGCCTGGCTTCGTAGATGTGATAATAATGGTTTTTGCGCGCCGAATTCCCGTGAATTCCCCCCCTTCCCCCATTCGTGCTCCTGATCTGACCGCGCTCACTGCGGCACTGGGTTCGCTTGCTGCGGCTTTCGACATCGATTGGGTGGAGGAGTGCGCATCGACCAACTCCGTTTTGCTGGATTCACTCCCAAAAAACGATGGGCGGGCGCATGTGCTCGTCGCCACGCGGCAAAATGCCGGACGCGGGCGGCGTGGACGGCAATGGCTGGCCTGGCCGGGAGCGAGCCTGACGTTTTCGGTGCAATGGCGTTTCCCCCCGGATGCGCCCGCGCCCGCCGGATTGTCCCTGGCAGTGGGGCTGGCCCTGGCGAACGCGCTTGAAAAGCTTGGCGTTTCCGCCGTCACTCTCAAATGGCCCAACGACGTGCTCGTGCATGGAGCGAAACTGGCCGGGATACTGGTGGAAGTGTTGCCGGAACGCGGCGGTGCGCTCACAGCGGTCATCGGAATCGGCCTGAATCTCGCTCTACCCACAGATGCCGTGATTCCCGGCCGGGAAGGCAACGTGACCGATCTGGCCTGCGCGCTGGGCAAACCTCCGACGCGCGAAACGCTGCTTGCCGCCATCCTGTCCGAACTCCATCCTGTGCTCACGACTTACACCGACACGGGCTTTGCCCTGCTGCGCAACGCTTGGCAGCAACGCAACGCTTTTGCCGGTTTGCCGGTACGAATCAGCGGCGAAGGGTCAGATGTGACCGGGCTTTGCCTGGGCGTGGACGAAATGGGCGCCCTGCTCGTGCGCACCGCCGATGAAAGTACGCACCGCATCTATGCGGGCGACGTTTCCCTGCGGAGCGCGCCATGATATTGCTCATCGACGCCGGCAACAGCCGGATCAAATGGCGCCTGGTGGGCGAAAACGGGTCTCGCGCAATCTCCGCCATTTATGGCGGAGTCAAGCGAGACAAAGCAACACCGGGAGCCGAAGGCTCCCCAAAACCGTATCGAGGAATCCCCGGCCTTCAGGACGGGGTGACTCAAAA
>JAITMK010000006.1 GCA_031277415.1 Azoarcus sp. | reverse complement strand
TGCGGCGCTCATACACCGCGTCGTCCGCTGTTTTGAGAATCTGCTCGCGGGTCTTCGCTTCCAGCGCGCGAGTGGTTTCCTGATTGGCAAGCACAGCCAGAAGCGAAAGGCTCATGACTCCAAGCCCAAGCCGCGTAATCTCCTCACTTTGGCGCAATTCTTCAAGGATCGACGCCGCCAGCGGCTCTCCGGCGCGCATGGCCTCATGCAACGTCATTGATGCAAGCTGTTTTTTCGCCAGCACCTTCACGCTGTTGATCATGCGCTGAGGCAGTTTTTTCGGGTCTTCAGAGAGGTACCCTCCCTTGCCTTTAAGGCTCAGCGTGTAATCCAGCATGGAGGCCATTTCTTTTGGATTCACTATGCGAAACACCAGTTGCCCCTGCAATGTCACGCTTTGAAAATCGGACGTCATCTCTTCGAAGATAAAAGGCGTGTCGATGCTGCCCACGGGAAGCACGGCTATCGAGGTATTCGGCGCATAACAGAAAAACGCAAGGCCGGGCCCTTCCGCCACGAGATTGCCTTTCTTGTACCGCAGAACATATTCACTGGGCTGAAACCTGAAGTATTTGACTCCGAACATACGAAACGCTCCTTTCCTGAGTAATGTTTTTCTCTTGTTTCAACCCGCACCGATCCCGGAAGATCGTATCACAAGCGATGCTTGAAACCGGACAAGGCTTCTTCCTGCGGCTTGGCGAGGTAGCCTTTCATATAGAAGTTCACGGACGGCGGATTTCTATTTTTCGGATGCGGTTGTTCTTACTGTCTGCAACATAGAGGTGACCCGCAGCATCTATCGCAATGCCATAAGTGTAATGTTTCAACAGGTTGTTCACCCGGAAGGATGTGGGAAACTGGATTCTGCGACTTCGCTTCGCGTTGCGCTGCAATGACGGGTGGGGTTTTGCAGAGAATCCTCAGCGCAAGAAACTGAAAGTTGCGCGGGGTTGAACGCGAATGCGGAGGCCAGAATGAATTGCTAGTCGCCAATGCTGGCGGATGGCGGCTTGTGCTTGTGTTTGTGGTAAGCAAAAGTACCGGGAACGCCTTGCCAAAGGCAGTAGCCAAAAATCCCCCACAAAAGAATCAAAGGAGCCGAAAGAGTCAAATTAATGTCAGATAGGTTCCTCCCTGCTACTATGGCGATGGCTATCATAGAAAAGATAAAACAGGCGAACATCAAAACAGCACAAATACGGCTCTTCTTGTAGATGCCAAATGCAAGCATGAAGAACGCAACGTAGGCGAACGGCGATACCACAGTGCCGGGCAGGACAGTTGCAATAAGAAGATTAATGCACCCAATGAAGATTGCCGTCGTCCAGGAAGCCTTGATCTTCCTGAGGATTTCTTCCGGAACATCCGGGGTTGAATCGCCAACTTCAGTGGCAGGTGTGGCATACGGGTTTTCAGTAACCATGTATCTTCCTTTGGTAGCCAAGGATTCTCTGCATTACCCGGCGCAAACCGTTTGTCATTTTGCGCGTCGCCAGGGCGCCCGGGTTGTGCAGCTTGCCAGGATGCCTGGGCAGTGCATAGATACAATCCCAACCGAACGCGCAGCCTGCAAAGCATACCACCTTCGCTTGCCGACGCTGGCAAGGTTCTGGATAACGCCAGCGTCCACACCCTCCAGCGCCTGCATCGACGCTTTGAGCGCATAAGCCCGCGCTTTCTCTCATGCATCCGGATACCGCCCAGAAATTGTTTGAAACCGGACACGGCTTCATGCGGAGTTTCAAAATAGAACAACTCTGAAATGATCGCCAAACAAAATTCTGCAATGTATGATTCGGTCATCCACGATGTACTGACGTATAAAGAATCCCTTTACGCAGAATCCGTTCAACATGCCGCAACCTCAGAATACCGGAGCGACAATGCAATTCAAAACAATATTCCTTCCCTTGGCTGGAAGCTTGCTATTATCCGCCTGCGCTACTTCATTTGCACCATATGTTTCCCCTCCTCCGGGAACGCCAGTCGCAAGGTTTCGTGTTGTTTCAAATTCAACGGTTACAGGTCAGGTATATTCTGGATGTGCCGCCAAAGGAAACTCCATGACAAATGCAAGATACGGAAGACCAAAAGAGCCAACTTCGCGCTTGGATATGCCGCCCAGACTTGCACCTGATCTCACCGGTGTTCCCTGGCTTGGGACTAAACCTTACAATGAAGAAACTGCGGAGTATTTGGTACCAGCAGGGGTTCCTTTTATGCTGGAATGGACGGGGCAATCCAGCCAAGTCGGAAATTTCATTTCAACATGTACTGGAAGGCGCAAAATATATCATTTTGAAGAAAACAAAGATTACGAAGCATATATTGGCATGACTAAAGAACGGAAATGTGTTTTTGTTGTTTATCAATTACCACCCGCTTCGCCGGAGTCAGACGCTACTCTGAGTATTCTCATCCAAAATGTTCCCATCCCTGTCCCAATAATGACGAATGCCCTTATACCTGCTCCAATACCAGAACCAGAAGGAAAATGCAAAACCCAACAGTAATTTTCCAAACTGCCACCAGAAAATACTCCATAAAGAGAACCTGTTCTTGACACGAAATAGCGGACATGATGTCGGCTCATATTGGTAAGTCTGGTACGCTTTCCGACGAGGAGGAGTCCATCCTCCATCTCCACTTCAACCAGTACTTCCGGATACAACAATGATCATAACCGTTGCCGCCCGTGACTTGTCTGCCGCGCTTGGGAAGATGCGCTTCGCCCCGCCGGTGACGCATGTTTACAACCCGCTCGATTACGCCTGGGAGATCCACGAGCGTTACCTTTCCCGCTATGGAAGCAGCCGCAAACGGGTCGTCTTTCTGGGCATGAATCCGGGGCCTTTCGGCATGGTGCAAACCGGCGTGCCGTTTGGCGAAATCGCCGCCGTGCGCGATTGGCTTGGACTCGAAGGGCCGGTCGGGCAACCGGAACAAATCAACCCCAAGCGCCCCGTCGAGGGCTTTGCCTGTGCGCGTTCGGAAGTGAGCGGGCGGCGCTTGTGGGGCTTGTTCCGGGAACGGTTCGAATCGGCAGATGCGTTCTTCGCCGAGCATTTCGTCGCCAATTACTGTCCGCTCGCCTTCTTCGACGAAGGGCGCAACCTCACGCCGGACAAGCTCCCGGCGGCGGAACAGGAACCGCTGCTGGCGGCCTGCGACGAGCATTTGCGCACGCTGGTAGCGGCGCTCGCGCCGGAATGGGTCATCGGCGTCGGAGGATGGGCCGAGGCGCGCACGCGCGAGGCGCTGGGCGCATCGAACGTAGTGAAGATCGGCCGCATCCTGCACCCAAGCCCGGCCAGTCCGGCGGCCAATCGCGGCTGGGCCGAGGCAGCAAGCCGACAACTGACCGAACTGGGCATATGGACGAATTGACGGTAAATGCCCCAAAGAATCGGCGATAATGGCGTCCCTTCCGAGCCGTGACCTGGAGTACACATGAGTGACGTGATTGCTCAGCTTTTCGACAACAACCGGGTGTGGGCCGCTCAAATGCAATCTGAGGATCCGGCCTATTTCCTCCGGCTGGTACGGCAGCAATCCCCGGAATATTTATGGATTGGCTGCTCCGACAGCCGCGTGCCCGCCAATCAGATCATCGGACTCGATCCGGGTGAGGTGTTCGTCCACCGCAATGTCGCCAACGTGGTGGTGCATAGCGACCTGAACGCGCTTGCGGTCATTCAGTTCGCCGTAGACATCCTGCGGGTCAAACACATCCTGGTCGTGGGCCATTACGGCTGCGGAGGCGTCAGGGCAGTCATCAACGACGAAAAGAACGGCCTCGTCGACAACTGGCTACGCCATGTGCGGGATGTACGGGATTGCTACACCAAACAACTCGCGCAGGTAGACGATTTTTCGTGGCGGCATGACCGCCTGTGCGAGCTCAACGCAATTCACCAGGCGGTCAGCATCTGCCAGACCACGGTGCTACGGGATGCCTGGCTGCGCGGGCAGGACGTCACCGTCCACGCGTGGTGCTACAGCCTACACAACGGGCTGATCAACGACCTCAAGGTCAGCGCCCGCAGCCGCGAGGAAGCCGTCGAGCAGGCCGATAATGCGGTCGCACGCATGTTCTGGATGAAAAACAAGCGTCGACGTGGCGTGCGTGCCGACGCATAAGGGAACGTTAGCGTGAAAGAATCACCATACACCTTCCACCCTCAAGTTTCTTTCATCTTCAGGGGTAGCGCCAACCGCCGTGATTGTTAGGGCGGTGCATGAACCGGTTGGCCCGGTTTTTCTGGATCCCCGCCTACGCGGGGATGACGCTTTTTGTGTTTCTTTCCCCGTCTTGCCCGCGTAGGCGGGAATCCAGCGTCTTTTATTGTGAAAGAATCACCATACACCTTCCACCCTCAAGTTTCTTTCATCATCAGGGGTAGCGCCAACCGCCGTGATTGTTAGAGCGATTTCGGTTCATACCTGAACCGTTACCGATCTTCCTTGGTGTGCCATAGTCGCAAGACGTAGATAATCGAATCCTGAATCTCGTAGCGGATTTCGTACTGCCCTGCCAGAATCCGCCGTACCTCGCGTGGTTCAAACTGAGACAGTTGTTTGCCGATCCGTGGATGGGTCAGCAGGATATCTGGAGCCTTGGTCAGCGTCTGCACCGCCCGAGCGGCAGCCGGTTTATTAACCAAGGCCAGGAATTCATATAGGCGCGCCAAATCGGAAAGCGCCTTGCTGGTCCACTTCAATTTCATCAGTACGGCAACGGCTCATCGGCGTTCAGGCCATCGGCCCACGCTTGCACTGCCTGATGGTCGATCACAAGGTCTTTATCTACATCAACCAGCGCCTCACGCGTCAGGCGGTCACGCTCTTCTTCCTGGGCAATCCAGGCTGAAAGTGCCTGCTTCATGATCCAGCCGCGTGAACGCTCCAGTCGTTCGGCCATCAGATCGACCTTTTCCGCCAACAGCAGTGGTACATGCGCGGTTATCACCCTGGTTCCAGTCTGTGCCATATCAGCCCACCTTTTGATTCGATTTGATGTTTAAGGATCATCTGCAAAACCCCTCCTGTCATTGCAGCGCAACGCGAAGCGAAGTCGCAGAATCCAGACACCGCGTGGATCCTGCGACTTCGCGCAGGATGACAGGCGGTGGAGGCAGGATGACATGCTGTAGGGGGCAGGATAATGCAGATGTTCCTTAACCAATCGTAGTGATTAATTGTTAATCGGTCAAATGAAATGGGGTTGTAAGCCGGAACGATTTACCCTTGATCCGATCCATCAAATTTCGGGACTAAACAACTAGACGCCGTCAAGGCGCAGGGCGTTGCACGCAACGCCCCTACCCGTCACACCTCCAGCGGATCGACATCCACCTGCCAGCGCAAATCGCGCGATGCAGACAGCGCGCGGATGCGCTCCAGCCCGCGCGCGAGGAAATCCTGTAGTACGGAACGCTGATCGGCCTCGATCAATAATTGGGCGCGTTCGCGCCGCGCCAGCCGCGTGAGACGCATCGGCACGGGGTCGAAGAGGCGGATTGCCGATGCGGCGAACGGAACGGCTTCCTCCCTGGCTCGGCGCAGAAAATCCACCGCCACCGCCAAGTCCGGCGCGTCGGCCCGCAACATGGCCTGACTTGAAAACGGTGGAAAATGGGCGGCAAGGCGATGATCGAGCTCCATGCGGGCAAACGCACCGAAATCGTGACGGATGAGGCAACCGTAGAGCGGATGCGCCGGGTATTCGGTCTGGATCAGGACTTCGCCGGGCAATTCCGCGCGGCCCGCGCGACCCCCGACCTGCATCAATTGCTGGAACAGACGCTCCGGCGCACGAAAATCGGCGGCATGCAGCGAAGCATCCGCACCCAGAACGCCGACCAGAGTGAGAAGAGGAAAGTCGTGGCCCTTGGCCATCATCTGAGTTCCGACAAGGATATCGGCCTCGCCCGCAGCAATGCTCGCCAATAGCGACTCGCGGCGTGCCGGTGTGCGGGCGGCATCGCGGTCGATCCGAAGCACCCGCGCGGCGGGGAAAAGCTCGGTGAGCCGGGCTTCGACCCGTTGCGTGCCGCGCCCGTAAGGTTGAACGTCCTGATTGCCGCAAACCGGGCAGGCGCGAGGAATGGGGCTGTCCGCGCCGCAGTGGTGACAGCGCAGCCGCCGGTCGGCGAGGTGGACGACCCGGTTGGCCGAACAATGCGGGCATCGGCTCACCCATCCGCAGGACGGACAGGCCAATACCGGGGCATAGCCCCGCCGGTTGAGAAATATCAGGCTTTGTTCGCCGCGTTCGAGCCGCGCGGCAATGGCTTCGCGCAAAGGCGGGCTGATGCCTTCGTCGAGGCGGCAACGGCGGATATCGACGATCCTGACCGAAGGCAGCGCGCTGGCCAGCGCCCTGACAGGCAACTTCAAGAGACGATAACGGCCGTTCTGCGCGTGCCGCCAGCTTTCCAGTGAAGGCGTGGCGGAACCCAACACCACCGGCACATTGCGCTGACGCGCCCGCCAGACCGCGAGATCGCGCGCCGAATAACGAATGCCTTCCTGTTGCTTGTAGGAAGCGTCATGTTCTTCATCAACCAGGATCAGCCCCAACTTCGGCAGCGGCGTAAACACCGCGAGCCGGGTGCCGAGCACGATGTCGGCCTGCCCATCCAGGGCTTGCCTGAAACCGCGCGCGCGCGCGCCTGTGGCAAGTTCGGAATGCAGGCTGACGATGCGAGCGGCGGGAAACCGCGCGCGTACCCGTTCTTCCAATTGAGGCGTGAGCGCGATTTCCGGAACCAGCATCAACACCTGCCCCCCGGCAGCCAGCGTATCAGCGGCCAGACGCAGATAGATTTCAGTTTTGCCGCTACCCGTGACCCCCGCAAGCAGCCATGCTGTAAATCCGGAAGGGGCTGCGCGGCAGGTTGCCAGCACGCCGGTCTGATCGGCGGTCAGGGTAGGCAGTGTGCCGGTGCGATGGCGATCAAGAGCGTCAGCGCGGCAGATTGCCAGCCAGCCGCGTGCAAACGCATCGCCCGTGGCGCCTCCGGCGGCAAGCTGGCGGATGGCGCTACGGCGCAAAGGAGGTGCTTCGCCGCGCGCGGCCAGTTCGCGCACGAGTGCCAGCGCGCGGCTGTCGCGTCGGCGTTCGGCAAGCGCCGCGCGGCCCGCATCGGTCAGGGCAAGCAGGGGGTCGGGGTCGTCACCGCAAAGCGCATCGGCCTGACGCAACCCCGGCGGCAGCGCGAGCGCAACGACTTCGCCGGGCGGCGCGTGGTAGTAACGAGCGGTAAATTCGGCCAGTTCCATCCAGTCGGGCGGCAACCGGGGCACATCGCGCTGGATGCGAATGACCGGTTTCAGCCGTGCCGGATCGATTCCAGCGGTTTCGGGCAGCGCCAGGATCAACCCGCTTTTTTCC
The DNA here is from genome assembly GCA_031277415.1 of Azoarcus sp. Lineage (GTDB taxonomy): Bacteria > Pseudomonadota > Gammaproteobacteria > Burkholderiales > Rhodocyclaceae > WRNU01. The sequence goes on along the minus strand of JAITMK010000006.1, from coordinate 4,240 downwards.
CCGCGCCCGAACGGAACCCGCACGCAACGGCCAATATCCGCTGCCGTGGCGTCATCGGCCAGATAGTCGAAGAGTTGCGGCAAGGGAACGGGAATCGCTATGCGGACGACGGGCATGATGAATATTGCAGGGAAACCGGGATGCCTGGAAAGACTCGGATTTATCCCCGAATCACCCTCCCCTGCCCTTGCAAGCGGGAAAGGTTTATCTTCCACGTGCGGAGAAATGACAAGCAGCTTCGTTAAGAATCGTAACTACATAAATCAAGAATTTCCCGGGAAACGTTTTCCCTCATACAGTTAATCGAAAAGTTTAAAGGCGATTCACGTAAACCTGGGTAAGCGCTTGCTGCAAAAAGGGGTATTTTGTTTTCCCACAATTGCTGTGGATAACTTTGTGGGAAAACCGGGTACAGCGTCCGACACCCTGCGCCATTGTGACAAATTCCACATTCTGCCCCATGATGAAGCAAAAAAATATCGCCATTAATCAACATGTTATGCAGCATTCGCAATAAGCACTTTGCGCGACACACAAAAACAGTTTGTGTGCATAAATCAAGACAGCAAAACCCTTACCCGATCAGGGAAATACATGATCCGCCATGACTTTCATGTATTCCATTTGTGTGAATGCACGGTTTCAACCAACGCAACGACGTTCTCGGGCGGGGTGTGCTGCGAGATGCCATGCCCCAGGTTGAACACATGGCCCGGATGCGGTCCGAATGCGTCCAGCACCTTGCGCGCCTCGGCAGCAACCACTTCCGGCGTTGCGAACAGAACGGCGGGATCGAGGTTACCCTGAAGCGCAACCCGGTTGCCTGCCTGTTCCCGGGCGCGGCCGATATCCATCGTCCAGTCGAGCCCGACCGCATCGAACCCGCTCTCGGCGAGCGCGTCCAGCCAGAGGCCGCCTCCTTTGGTGAAAACGATGGAGGGCACACGCTGCCCTTCCCGCTCGCGGATGAGGTTTGCTGCGATTCTCCGCAGGTAAGCGAGAGAAAATTCGCGCCAGGCGGAATCGGAAAGCGTCCCACCCCAGGAATCGAACACCATCACGGCCTGAGCGCCGGATTCGATCTGGGCATTCAGATAGACCGTCACGGCTTGCGCGGTGACATCCAGAATGTGATGCATGAGATCGGGCCGGGCATAAGCCATCGTCTTGACGGCGCGATAGTCGTCGCTCGATCCGCCTTCGACCATATAACAGGCAAGCGTCCAGGGGCTGCCTGCAAAACCGATCAACGGCACGCTGCCATCGAGTGCCCGGCGGATTTCGGCTACCGCATCCGTGACATAACGCAACTCGGCATGCGGGTCGGGCACGGAGAGATTGCGGATTTCCCATTCCTGGGTCAGCGGGCGCTCGAACTTCGGACCTTCGCCTTCGGAAAAGTACAGGCCAAGCCCCATCGCGTCCGGGATGGTCAGAATGTCGGAGAAAAGGATCGCGGCATCCAGATTGAAACGCGCCAGCGGTTGCAGGGTCACTTCGCAGGCCAGCGCCGGGCTTTTGCACAAGTTGAGGAAGTTGCCCGCGCGTTTGCGTGTTTCGCGGTACTCGGGCAGATAACGGCCTGCCTGACGCATCAGCCAGATGGGAGTGTACTCGGTGGGTTCGCGCAGCAGCGCGCGCAGCAGCGTATTGTTTTTAAGGCGGCTCAATGTCGGCTCCGGAAAAAATGGGTTCACGCAAGAATACAGGAAGGCGACATTATCGCCCGTCTGCTCCCGGAAAGTTTACCTGCTTCCATCTTCGGGCCGCTCAAGCGCTTGCCCGCGCGAAGCGCGCTGACTCGATAGCCTCCCACTTGAGGGAGGTGTCGCGCGCGCAGCGCGTGACGGAGGGAGTCAAAGCACAGGGGCACGCACATATCGGTTGGATGAAGAGATAAAGGTGTAGACTCAAAAAATCCATGGAATATTTCTTGCGTACCCATATAGGCACATCATGAAACGCATTGCCATTCTCTCCGCGCTACTTTGCGTATCTTGCGCAACATTGGAACAGCCTTTTTTGCGCATCGAGCTTGAAGACAGAGCAAAAAATATCGTTAACCCGCAAATCGTTTGCGCTGAACAAAAAGCAAGGTACATAGACAACTGCTTCGAAAACGAGCAATCAGTCGCACTGAATCTTTCGATGCACTGTCGGCATGAATACGATAAAGCGACTGAAGATTATGCTCGGTCATTCTTTGACAACAAAGAGGAACAAGAGCTTTTCAGAGAAAAGCGTAATAACATTCAAGAGAAAATAGAGGCCTTTTTACCGATTGTCATTTATAACAGAACAAGAACCGGTTCGCTTTGTACTACATGGCCTGCCAATGATCGATAAAGGAAATATCTGCAAAACCTCTCCTGTCATTGCAGCGCAACGCTAAGGATTCTCCGCAAACCCCTCCTGTCATTCTGCGCGCAGCGAAGCGAAGTCGCAGAATCCAGACGACGCTTGGATCCTGCGGTATCAAGCAGGATGACTGGAGACAGGACAATACAGAGGTTTCAAAGAGAAAAAACCGCTCAAAAAAATTCACTCCCCCGGCCAGGCTGCCAGGAATTCTTTCCAGTGCGGGGCGTCGATCTTTTCCAGGGTTTCGCGCACCATTGCGACTTCGCGCTTCCATTCTTCATGGCCGAGAAAGCCGCGCATTTTGAGAAAGCGCAGGTAGACGAGTCCCGTATTGACGACATCGGTTTCGCAATAGTCGCGGATTTCAGCGATACGCCCGGCCTGCCAGGCCGCCCACACGGCGGAACCGTCCATGCCGAGTTTGCCGGGGTAGCCCATGAGCTTGGCAAGTTCGTCCAGCGGAGCATTGGCGCGCGGCTGATAGAGTGCGAGCAGATCCATCAGATCGAGATGACGGGCGTGGTAACGGCTGATGTAGTTGTTCCATTTGAATTCGCGTGAATCGGCGTAATCCCCGTCGCCAAGATCCCAATAGCGCGGGGCGGCAATCCCGTGCAGCAAGCCCCGATAGTGAAGCACCGGCAGGTCGAACCCGCCGCCGTTCCAGGAGACGAGTTGCGGCGTGTACTTTTCGATGCCATCGAAAAACCGCTGGATGATTTCGCCTTCGCTGTTGTCCGGCTCGGAGAGCGAGAATACGCGAAGCTGGCCGGGGCTGTAGAGCGCGCAGGAAATCGTGACGATCCGTTGCTGGTAGTGAGGCAGGAAGTCGTTACCCGTGGCAGCGCGGCGCTGCTGGAAGGCAAATTCGGCAACTTCCGCGTCGGACAGACTCTCCGGCAGGTCGTGCAGGCGTCGCAACCCGGCAACGTCCGGAATGGTTTCAATGTCGAAAATCAGCGCAGCAGGCATTTTTATTTCCGGGAGAGGAATATCTGCAAAACCCTTCCTGTCATTGCAGCGCAACGCGAAGCGAAGTCGCAGAATCCAGATGCCGCGCAGATTCTGCGACTTCGCGCAGGATGACAAGCGGTGGAGGCAGGGTAATGCAGAGGTTTCTTAAACGGATACATCCCCTGGATTCCCGCCTTCGCGGGAATGACGGGGGAAATACCTAAAGATGCGTCATCCCCGCGAAGGCGGGGATCCAGAAATTCGGATAGTGGGTTCATGCTGTATCGGATTAACAAAAACTGCTCTAAGCCGCCCCTTCAAACAAAACCGTAGAAAGATACCGTTCGCCGGAATCCGGCAGGATCACCACGATGGTTTTATCCTTGTGCTCCGGTTTCTTCGCCAGACGCGCGGCAACCGCTACCGCTGCGCCGGAAGAGATGCCGGAAAGAATACCTTCTTCCTGCGCCAGTCGGCGCGCGTAAGTAAATGCTTCTTCGTCGCTCACGCGCTCGACTGCATCGACCAGCGACAAATCCAGCGTGCCCGGCACGAAGCCCGCGCCGATTCCCTGTATCTTGTGTTGCCCCGGCCTGAGGGGTCGCCCGGTTTTTCTCTGCGTCAACACCGGGCTGGATTCCGGCTCCACTGCCACGGACAAAATTGCCTTGCCCCGCTTTTTCTTGATATAGCGGGAGACTCCCGTGATCGTGCCGCCCGTGCCGACTCCTGCGATGAAAATATCTACCTTGCCGCCGGTGTCTTTCCACACTTCCGGGCCGGTCGTCGCTTCGTGGGCTGCCGGGTTCGCGGGGTTGCTGAATTGCTGCAAGAGGACGTATTTCGGGTTTGACGCCGCGATTTCTTCCGCCTTCGCCACTGCCCCGGTCATGCCCTTTGCCCCTTCCGTCAGTACCAGTTTCGC
>JAITMK010000155.1 GCA_031277415.1 Azoarcus sp. | reverse complement strand
ACCAAAGGCATAGTTCAGGTAGTTGAGATCGTAGTCGTACTTCTCGGTATCGAACTCGCCACAGTCCTTCAGATACAGATACTTGCCCGTTGCGCCATCGACATGCGGCACTGGTGGTAAGGTAATCTTGCCGCACGCCCCCCATCCCTGCAGGTTGACGTTGGTATTGACGTACTGATAGAGGTAATCCTGCCAGCACTGTTCCCAGGGATCGCTGACCATCCAGCCGCTCAAACCGTTGTCCCAGTCGCCGATGACTTCCGTCAGCGGAAGAGGTTGCAGGTTCGGGGAGAAGACAGGCCCGACCACATTGTCGTTCTGCTCCTGCACCACGGAACCAATCAACATGTGCGGATTGCCTTTGTGTTGGTCGCCATTGTAGGTGCCCACATTCATCTGACCGATGGTCAGAATGTACGTCCCGCATCCCCCTGCAGAAGGCAGAAGCACTTCGGCGGTGCCGTTTACGGCGTCGGGCCCCTGCGCCAGCAAATCGCTGGCGACGATCTCGCCGGTTGCCACGTCTTTAAGTATCCAGAATGCCGCGTCGTCGCCATGTTTGGCATCTCCGCCCTGGAAAGACCAGCCGAACTTGAGCATATTGCCGTCTGAGGCCGTGATTTCCTTGGAAACGAGCGCCCAGTCGTAGTCGTTATAGACATGCAGACCATTCGTATTACCGGTGGCGCTCAGGCTGTTGGCGCCGCCTTTTTGCGGGGCGACTCCCACCACATTGAGAAGAATGTCGTCGATGAAGTTGTTCGCCGCCTTACCCGTTACTCCAAGCGGCAGTCCAAAAACGTAATTCATGTAGTTGAGATCGTATTGATACTTTTCGGTATCGAATTCGCCGCAATCCTTCAGATACAGATAGGAGCCTGTTGCTCCTGCTACTTCGGGCACGGGTTGCAAGGTGATTTTGCCGCAGGATCCCCATGTCGGCAGGTTGGAATTGGTTTCTACTACCTGATAAAGATGGTCTTTCCAGCACTGTTCCCAAGGATCACTGGCTTGCCAACCCTCCATCCCGGCAGTCCAGTCACCAACAACTTTAGCCATATTCTTATCCCCCGAAAAAAATAATGAGAACTCTCCAGCCGCACGACTGCACAACCGCAGGCGTAAAGCGTCCATACATTAAGCAAATTGCGTGCCCATACAAAAACTGTTTGTTTTGTAAAGACAATTTTTTCGGAATATCTCTACTTGTAAAGTAAACCGACAAAATAGAGAAGAAAATTTCCGGGATTATGGAAATGGCGTATTGCCAGGTGCATGTGCCGCAATTTTGGGCGTATCCGTATGCACGTCGCCGCACTGACCTCGGTGGCGCAAGGCGTGGTCGATCAGCACCAGGGCAAGCATGGCCTCGGCTACGGGAACGGCACGAATGCCTACGCAGGGATCATGGCGCCCCGCCGTGCTCACCATCACCGCTTCACCGGCGAGGTTGATCGAACGTTTTTCGCGGCGGATGCTGGAAGCGGGTTTCACTGCCATGCTTACCACGATGTCCTGTCCCGACGACACACCGCCGAGCACCCCGCCCGCATTGTTCGACAAGAAGCCATCAGGCGTAATCTCGTCGCCGTGCTCCGAACCGCGCTGACTCACCGACGCGAACCCCGCACCGATTTCGACTCCCTTGACCGCGTTGATGCCCATCATCGCGTAAGCAATGTCGGCATCCAGCCGGTCGAATACCGGCTCGCCCCAGCCTGTCGGCACACCGCTGCCCACGACGTTGATGCGTGCGCCGATTGAATCTCCTGCACGGCGCAGATCGTCCATGTACGCTTCGAGTTCAGACTGAAGGGAAACATTGGGCGCAAAGAAAGGACTGCCTGCGATGACATCCCAGGACTCGAAGGGAATGGAAATTTCGCCAAGCTGGGCCAGATAGCCGCGAATCACGATGCCGAATTTTTCGGTCAGCCATTTGCGCGCAATAGCCCCCGCCGCCACTCGTACCGCCGTCTCGCGCGCTGAGCTTCGCCCGCCGCCGCGATAATCGCGCACGCCATACTTCTGCCAGTGTGAGTAATCGGCATGGCCGGGCCGGAACAGCCCGGCCATGTCGCTGTAATCCTTTGAGCGCTGATCCCGGTTGCGAATCAACATAGCAATGGGGGTACCCGTCGTCAGCCCTTCGAACACCCCGGAGAGAATTTCCACTTCATCCGGCTCCCGGCGTTGGGTGACATGGCGCGAAGTGCCGGGCTTGCGGCGGTCGAGGTCGGCCTGGATATCCGCTTCCGCAAGCGGTAACCCCGGCGGGCAACCGTCAACCACGCAGCCGATGGCCGGGCCATGAGATTCACCGAAGGAAGTCACGCAAAACGATGTGCCAAAAGTATTGCCGGACATGGGAGCGCCTGTTTGTAAAAGCAGAAAGTAATGAGTCTAGCACTCACGCCCTGCCCGACGGCACTCACGTCCGCGCGCCGGAAACAGGAGAAAATTGCCGTCACCCGTATCAGGCATCTGTCGAAACAAGGCTTCGGGATTTTGCTCCACGAACTGGAGCCGTGCGCAGGACAGCCGGAGCAAAGCCCCAATAAGTACGCCCCGTTATACGCGGTTTGAAGCATATAACGGGGCGAAGAGGGGAACCATGCCGACAATGTAATAGCAAGTACCGTGCCATTTTGTATCTTATTGAAAAAACACGAAATTTTTGAAAAACCCTTTTTCAGTGTAAAGTATCTCGACATCTTCGCTGCGGGAAGTAGAAATGAAAATCGGCACCTGCGAGAAGGACATCTGCATCTCTTCCAGCCCGTCCTCGCGCCGGGACAGGCTCACGGCCATGTTGACAGGTCGAAACATACCGATATCTTCGTATCCATCCCGGCTGCTGCCTCTCGTAATAAAGGCATGAACCACTTTGATCGTAATAGCGTATTCGTTGTCAGAAGCGATGCAATGGTTGTAGTGCCCGCCCCGTACATGAAGGCGTCTGACCACGAATCCTCGCACGTTGGAGGGATGGGAGCAAGGCCGCTCCAAACCCAACGCCCAAG
>JAITMK010000141.1 GCA_031277415.1 Azoarcus sp. | reverse complement strand
CCGGTCACATCTCCGGCACAATTTCAGCAGTTGGTTGAAAAAGCGGGCAAGCGGTTCGCACTGTTGATCCAGCGCGGTGACGCAAGGCTTTTCGTTCCGCTCAAACTCGACTGAACACGTGCCGTGAATCTCCCTCGCCTCTCTCCTGCAAGCGGAAGAGAGGCAAGGGAGAAGAAAAACATTTCAGAAAAACCATCGGGCGGAGATTTCTCCGCCCGATGGTGTCTTGCCCTTACATCCTCAGATTTTGAAGCGTGACACCGATTCCTGCAATTGCGTGGCAAACCGCTCCATCTCGTGCGCTGCCTCTGCCGTAAGGCGTATCCATATGGGCAACTGTATCTCCCAACGACATCGTCTAAGGATTCCCCTTCTGTTGCGTAGTAGGGACGACCTGTGGTCGCCCGGTGAATTGCGTGAATGAATGTGCAACATATCGGGCGACCACAGGTCGCCCCTACACCCGGCAATTGGGGTGGGGTTTTGCAGATGTTCCCTAAAGCAGGATAAAAACCCCCAATCGAAAGTCTGTTATTACCCTTACTTGCAGCAACGACGCGGGAATTGGATATCTTTATAAGTGATTACTACATTATCATTATTAATTCCTGTATTATTCGACGTCACGCAGCGCCCGCTATTTCGGAGAAAAGAAGCTGCTGAACGAACGGTCACGTGCAGTGACCTGCTTTATTCATAACCACACGAGGCAAACATGAAAAAAATTACCATCGCCGCCGTACTCGGCATCGCGGCCCTGTCCCTGGCAAGCAGCGCTTCCGCCCAGATCAAGCCCGAAGACCAGATCAAGTACCGGAAGGCGGCTTACAGTTTTTCGTCCTGGAACATGAACAAGATCAAGGCCAATCTCGACGGCACCTATGATGCGGCGCAGGTCAAGGCTGCCGCCAATGCCATTGCCTCAGTCGCGGGCTCGGGCCTCGGCGCGCTTTTCACCCCGGGAACCGAAAAGGCGATTGGCGACCAGAAAACTACCGTCAAACCGGAGCTGTTCCAGAAGGGTGCAGAAGTCGGCAAACTGGCCGGTGATTTCGCCGCTGCGTCAGCCGAACTCGTCAAGGCTGCCGACAGTGGGGACGTTGCCGCTGTCAAAGCCGCTCACGGCAAAGTCGGCGCGACCTGCAAGGCGTGTCACGACAAGTTCAAGATTTGATGAGACGAAACACAAAACCCCGCTACGGCGGGGTTTTGACGATAAGCCGCATGAAGCAAAACTTCGGCAAATAGCGGGAAACTTCCTTGCGCACCTTTGAACAGTCTGGTTTAGAACCAACGCATGACCACTATCACCTTCGACACCCTCAAGTACGCTAACAGGCTCAAAAAGGCCGGGTTCACGCCTGAACAGGCAGAAGAACAGGCCGAAGCGCTTTCTGAAGTGCTGGAGTGAACATGAAGGAACTCGCCACCAAAGGCGATTTGGCGGTGTTAAAAACCGAAATAAAAAACGACATCGACAAGCTCAGGCTCGAAATCGAAAAAACGAAGGTCGAACTCATCAAGTGGAACATCGGCGCAATCATTGCCGCCGCCGGTTTTGCGGTGGCGATTGCCCGGCTATTCTTTCACACCTAGCACGTTCTCGGGGTTTTGAGTCGTTCAGACCATCCTCCCCAAGCAGGAAGGCTCAGGGTTACCCTGCCGCTGTTTCGCCCTCTTCATCCTCCGGCGGTTCCGGCAAGCGGCTGGCCAGCACTTTGTCGATGCGCTTACCGTCGAGGTCGACCACTTCCAGCCGCCAGGCTTCCCAGGGAATCACGTCACCCGTGCGCGGCAGCCTGCCGAGCAGCCACATGATCATGCCCGACAAGGTGTGGTAGCGCCCCTTGTCCTCTTCCGGGACTTCCCGCAATTCGAGCAGATCCTTGAGTTCCGGCAATGGGATAAGTCCGTCGAGCAGCCATGACCCATCTGCGCGCTGCACCGCCCAAGCATCTTCCAGGCGATCCGAGCGAAATTCTCCGGTGACGGCCTCCATCACGTCCTGGAGCGCCACCAGTCCCTGTACCTCACCGTATTCGTCGATCACGAAGGCCATGTGGGAACCGGAGGCGCGGAACTGTTCGAGCAGTTCCATGCCGGTCAGCGTTTCGGGGACATAAACGGGGCTTTGCAACTGGCCGGTGATGTCGGGCTGCCCCCCTTTGAACGTCTGGTTGAACAGTTGCTTGCACGAAATGATGCCGAGGATTTCTTCAAATCCTCCCTGGCATACCGGGAAACGCGAATGCTCCGACTCTGCCACGCGCGCGAGGTTCTCTTCCAGGGGGCGTTCGGCATCCAGCCAGACGATGTCCGAGCGCGGAACCATCAACGAACCGATCTGGCGGTCATCGAGACGAAACACGTTGCGCACCATTGCGTGCTCATTCTTCTCGATGACCCCGCTCTCGGAGCCTTCTTCGAGCAGCGCGTGGATTTCCTCCTCGGTCACGCCGGGCGTTTTTTCATCGCGCAGTCCCAACAGACGCAGCAGGAGCGTCGTCGACTTCGACAACATGCGCACGGCAGGACGCGAGAGGGTCGCCAGCGCGCTCATCGGGCGAGCTACCCGCCGCGCAATGCCTTCCGGGTTGATCTGACCGATGCGCTTGGGAACCAGTTCGCCAACGACGATAGCCACATAGGTAATGAGCACGACCGCTAGGGTGGTCGCCACGATTTCGCTTGGACGCTGTGCCAGCCCCAGTTCGTGCAGCCAGGTTGCCATCGGTACGGCCAGTGCCGCTTCACCCACGATCCCGCACAGGATGCCAATGGAAGTGATGCCGATCTGGATGGTCGACAGGAAACGGGTCGGTTCTTCTCCGAGGCTCACCGCGATTCTGGCCGCCGAGTCTCCTTCCTCGGCCAGTTTGGTGAGTTTCGAGCGCCGGGCAGTGACCAGCGCGATTTCTGACATGGCGAAAACGCCGTTGATGATGATCAGAAGGACAAGAACAAAAATTTCCATTGAAGTGTCCGCGCCTCTCTCGAACGTTTCGCGCGGAAACAGGTTTGTTTATGCAAAGTAGCAATCTAACACACGTTTGCTCCGGGTCATACTAACTCAGCCCGTCCCTCCGACCGTCAACCCGTCGATGCGCAAGGTCGGTTGCCCCACGCCCACCGGCACGCTTTGCCCGTCCTTGCCGCAGGAACCGATACCCGGATCGAGTGTCATGTCGTTGCCGATGAGACTCACACGGGTCAGCACATCCGGGCCGTTGCCGATGAGCGCCGCTCCCTTGACCGGGCGGGTGATTTTGCCATTTTCGATCAGGTAGGCTTCGGAAGCGGAGAACACGAACTTGCCCGACGTGATGTCGACCTGGCCGCCGCCGAAATTGACCGCATACAGACCTTTCTTGACCGAGGCGATGATCTCGGCAGGATCGCGTTCGCCGTTGAGCATGAACGTATTGGTCATGCGCGGCAGGGGCAAATGCGCGTAGGACTCGCGCCGTCCGTTCCCGGTAGGCTTCGTGTTCATCAGGCGGGCATTGGTCATGTCCTGCATGTAGCCGGTCAGAATGCCGTCCTCGATCAGCACCGTGCGCGTGCCGGGATTGCCTTCGTCGTCGATGGTGAGCGAGCCGCGCCGGTCCGGCAACGAGCCGTCGTCGATCACGGTGACGCCGCGCGCGGCGACCTGCTCTCCGATGCGGCCCGAAAAAGCCGAACTGCCCTTGCGGTTGAAATCGCCTTCCAATCCGTGCCCGACGGCCTCGTGCAACAGAATGCCCGGCCAACCGGGGCCAAGCACGACGGACATGGCACCGGCGGGCGCGGGAACGGCTTCGAGATTGACTCGGGCCTGATGCACGGCTGCCAACGCATATTCGCGCAATCTCTCGTCGGTGAAGTAAGCGTAGTCGAAACGCCCGCCCCCGCCAGCGGCGCCCTGCTCGCGCCGTTCGCCGTCTTCCATGATGACGGCAAGGGATACCCGCACCAGCGGCCTGACATCGGCAGCCATGCGGCCGTCGCTGCGCGCTACCAGCACGACTTCCCACATCCCGGCGAGTCCGGCCATGACCTGCGTGACACGCGAATCGGCGGCGCGGGCAAATGACTCCAGCCGTTCGAGCAACTGCACCTTGGAGGTATCGTCGAGCGAGGCAAGCGGATCATCGGCGCGGTAGAGTTTGACGGGAGGCTTCTTCGGCGTGATTTCCACCTTTCGCTTCTTGCCTGCCGCGCCGATGGCTCGCGTGACGCGAACCGCATCGAGCAGGGCCTCCATCGAAATATCGTCTGAATAGGCAAAGGCGGTTTTCTCGCCACTCACCGCGCGCACTCCGACGCCTTCCTCGATGCTAAAACTGCCCGACTTGACGATACCCTCTTCCAGTCCCCACCCTTCAGAACGGCTGTATTGAAAATAAAGGTCGCCATAATCGATGCCGTGCCGCATCAGCTTGCGAAGCGCTTTTTCGAGTTCCTCCCGGCCAAGGTCGTGGGGCGAGAGCAGATAACGGTCAGCGGTTTTGAGCGCGGGTTTTGTCATTGTGTACGGTTCCAGTCATATCAGCGATATAGGGAATAACTGCAAAGCCCTTTCTGCCATTGCAGCGCAACGCGAAGCGAAGTCGCAGAATCCAGACGCTGCGTGGATCCTGCGACTTCGCGCAGGATGACAAGCGGTGGATGTAGGGTAATGCAGATGTTCCATAGGGTAAGGGATTTTTCGTCAGAAAAGTTCCGGACGGCGGTGATCCAGGGCGGGCAGGCTTCGTCGGACTACGGAAAGCAGGGAGGGGTCGATCTCGCCCATTACGATACCAGCACCTTCCGGGCGGCATGAAAGAATGTCGCCCCAGGGGTCGACGATCATGCTGTGCCCCCAGGTGCGTCGCCCATGCGGATGCTTCCCCCCTTGGGCCGCTGCTGCCAGATAACATTGATTTTCGATGGCCCGCGCCCGCAACAGCGTTTCCCAGTGCGCCCGCCCGGTCGTGTGAGTAAAGGCGGCTGGCAGGACGATCAGGTCGACCTTGCCCATTGCGCGGAAAAGCTCGGGGAAGCGCAGGTCATAGCACACCGCGAGTCCTACCCTTCCGACAGGGGAGTTGAAACACACCACGATCTCGCCGGGTTCGATGCTGGCTGCCTCATCGTAGTGTTCCTTGCTGTGCTTGAAACCGAAGAGATGGATCTTGTCGTAGCGCGCCACCCGGTTGCCGCAGTCATCGAAAACCAGCGCAGCATTGCGCGTTTTGTCCGGGGCGTTCGCCGCCAGCGGCAGCGTGCCGCCGACAATCCACACTCCGTGGCGGGCGGCGGCTTCGCCCAGAAAATCCTGGATCGGCCCGCAGCCTTCGCGTTCGCACACACGCACCCCGGCGGTTTCGTCAGCCAACATCAGCGCGAAATGCTCGGGCAGCGCCACCATCCGCGCGCCCCTGGCAGCGGCCTCGGCAATCAGTTCGTCCGCTACCGCGAGATTGGCCTCCACATCGGGGCCGGAGACAGTCTGGAGGGCGGCGATTTTGGAGGTTTGTTGAATGGTTGAAATTTTATGAGCCCTTGAGGATCCGGAAGTTCGAAACTTTATCATCTAATAAGCATTTTCGTAGGGGCGTTGCGTGCAACGCCCCTACAGAATGTGTCATCCTTTTGAAGAGCGGGAATCCAGAAAATCCGGGAAACCGATTCATGTTGTGCACGACCAAACAAAAACCGCTCTAATCCGCCCGCCCTGAATCGACCGAAGGGAGATCAGATTTGCCGGAACGGGCCGCCAGCAAACCTTCATACCTCCTCTGCTCTTCTTCCGAGAAGCAGCAGAAAATCACTTCCCGGATGCCCGGCAGACGCGCCAGGGCCTCCTGCACGGCAGAGAGTGCGCACGGGGCGGCCAGATCGGGCGGATAACCGTAAACGCCGGTGCTGATGCAGGGGAAGGCGATGGTTTCCAGTCCGGCCTGGGCGGCGAGTTCCAGCGCGTGGTGGTAGCAGGCGGCGAGCAGTGCCGGTTCGCCGTGTTTGCCATCGCGCCAGACGGGGCCGACTGTGTGGATGACATGCCGGGCGGGGAGACGGAAGCCCGGGGTGATTTTGGCCTCGCCCGTCTCGCAGCCGTTCAGGGTGCGGCAACAGGCCAGCAGTTCCGGCCCGGCGGCGCGGTGAATGGCCCCATCGACCCCGCCGCCGCCCAGGAGGGTTTTGTTGGCTGCGTTGACGATAACATCGACGGGCAATGTCGTAATATCGGCGCAAATGGCGCGTAGCGTGGCGTACATGACGGTATCGAAAGTGTGAAACAATCATTGTCGCGCGTTTGTCGGGGCAGGTGAATGGTGAGATCGATGGAAAGAGTAATGATGTGCCGGATTCTGGCAGTGGGAGCTTTGTTGACGCTATCGGGCGTGGCTGGCGCGCAGACACAATGGGCGAACCTGGAGGCAGGCAAGCATCGCATCAAGGCGGAAGTGGCTGCCGACGGACAGACGCAGCAACTTGGGCTGATGTACCGGAGCCATCTTCCGGCCGATCAGGGGATGATATTCGTGCATTCGTCTCCGATCCGCATCTGCATGTGGATGAAAAATACGCTGATTCCGCTGTCGGTGGCATTTCTCGATGAAGAGGGGCGCATTCTCAATATCGAGGATATGACCCCGCACAGCCTGGAGAGTCACTGTTCGGTAAAACCGGCGCATCATGCGCTGGAAATGAATCAAGGCTGGTTTGCCAGGCATAAAGTGAAAGTCGGCGACCGGATCAAGGGCGTGAAGTCCCTGTCCGCGAAATAGGGCGGCTTTACCGCCTACATCCGGCCATTATCGGGCGTGGCGGATGGAGATAATGCCTCGAATGCCGTTTTGTGACTTCGCCATTCCCGGCGCGGCATATTGAAACACGAGGCCCGCCGTGGCGGAAGACAGCGACCAGGACAAGACAGAACCTGCATCAGGCCGACGATTGCAACAGGCCCGCGAAGAGGGGCAGGTTCCGCATTCGCGCGAACTCCAGACCTTCCTGGTGACGGTGACGGGCGCGCTTTTCCTCCTGATGCTCGGCGGCTGGATGGGTAATCGGTTGCAGGGGCTGTTGCGGCGCGCTTTTTCTTTTGATCGCCATCTGGCGTATGAGACGAACAATCTGGCGATCGTCGAATGGCTGCAAAGTTTGCTCGGCGGGGCCTTGCTGACATTGATGCCGCTTTTTCTCACGCTGATTCTGGCAGCGCTGGCGGGGCCGATGATGCTGGGCGGCGTTGTGTTCGCGCCCAAGGCGCTGGGTTTGAAATTCGACCGGCTCAATCCGCTCAAGGGCTTCAAACGCATGTTTTCGCTGCATGGTTTGGCCGAGATGCTCAAGGCAATCATGAAGGCGTTATTGATCGGAGGAGTCGGCGCGTCAGTGCTGTGGCGCTACCGCGACCGCCTTTTCGATTTCCTCAAGGAGCCGTTGTTGTCCGCGATTGCCGATTTTGCCTCCACGGTGGTCTGGATCGCAGTGTTGATCGTCGTCAGTCTCGGATTGCTCGCGCTCTTCGATGTGCCGTTCCAGTTGTGGCAGTACCACAAGAACCTGCGCATGACGAAGGAAGAGGTCAAGCGCGAGAACAAGGAACAGGAAGGCGACCCGCAACTCAAGGGCCGCATCCGCGCAATGCAGCGTGAAATGGCGCGGCGGCGGATGATGACCGAAGTGCCCAAGGCGGATGTGGTGGTGACGAACCCGGCACATTTCTCGGTGGCGTTGCGCTACGACGCTTCACGTATGTCCGCGCCTATCGTCGTAGCCAAGGGGCGCGGCGAACTGGCGCTGAAAATTCGGGAAATTGCCCGCGAACACAACGTGGCTTTGCTTGAAGCACCGCCGCTTGCCCGCGCGCTCTATGCGCATTGCGAACTGGAACAAGCAATTCCCGCCGCGCTGTTTACCGCAGTGGCCGAGGTGATGGCTTACGTCTATCAGTTGAACGAGGCGATGGAAAACGACCTGGCCGTACCGCAGCCGCCGACCGATCTGCCCGTTCCCGCCGCGCTCGATCCCGGCCCGCCTCCGGAAGATTGACCCATGACAACTAAGGAACCTCTGCATTTCCCGTCATCCACCGTTTGTCATCCTGCGCGAAGTCGCAGGATCCATATGGCACCTGGATTCTGCGACTTCGCTTCGCGTTGCGCTTCAATGACAGAAGGGGTTTTGCAGATATTCTCTAACATAAGCACGACTCGACATGGCTAACGAAAGCGCCCTGAACCTGCAACGGATTTTTGCCCCCGAAAACCTGCGCGCGCTGGGGGCGCCGGTTCTCATCCTCATCATTTTGGCGATGATGGTGTTGCCGTTGCCGGTATTCCTGCTGGACGTGTTTTTCACATTCAATATTTCGGTCTCGATCATGGTCGTGATGGTGGCAATGTATGCGCGCCGCCCGCTGGATTTTTCCGCGTTTCCCACCGTGCTGCTCGTTACCACGTTGCTGCGGCTCTCGCTCAACGTGGCGTCCACCCGCGTCGTGCTGCTCCACGGACATGGCGGCGCGGATTCCGCGGGCAAGGTCATCGAGGCGTTCGGCCAGTTCCTCGTGGGCGGCAATACGGCCGTGGGCATCGTGGTGTTCGTGATCCTGACCATCATCAACTTTGTGGTCATCACCAAGGGCGCGGGACGCATCGCGGAAGTGAGCGCGCGCTTCACACTGGACGCGATGCCGGGCAAGCAGATGGCTATCGACGCGGACTTGAACGCGGGCCTGATCGACGAGAAAACCGCCAAGCAGCGCCGAAAGGAAGTGGCACAGGAGTCCGACTTCTTCGGGGCGATGGACGGCGCGTCCAAGTTCGTCCGGGGAGATGCCATCGCGGCCATCCTGATTTTGATCATCAACATCCTGGGAGGACTGTTCGTCGGCGTCATCCAGCACGACATGGCAGTTGGCGATGCGGCCCACACCTACACCATCCTCACCATCGGCGACGGGCTGGTTGCGCAGATTCCGGCGCTCATCATTTCGGTGGCGGCCGGTCTGGTGGTCTCAAGGGTGGGCGGCGACGACACCGACATCGGCGTGCAGGTTGCCGGACAGGTGTTCTCCAGCGCACAGGTGCTCGTACTGACCGCCATCATCGTCGGCGTGTTGGGGTTGATTCCCGGTATGCCCAATCTGGTATTCCTGTTTTTTGCCTCGGCAATCGGCGCTCTTGCGTGGGCGCGCAGTAAACGTCCGCCCGGAGAGCGCGCGCCGACGCAGGAGGAAACGCAAAGAGCCGACGAGGCGCGCGCTGCCGAAGCGCAGGAAGCGAGCTGGAACGATGTGGCGCCCGTCGACGTGCTCGGCCTCGAAGTGGGCTACCGCCTGATTCCGATGGTCGACAAGAGCCAGAACGGCGAACTGCTGCGGCGCATCCGGGGGTTGCGCAAGAAGTTCGCGCAGGACGTGGGTTTCCTGACCGCGCCCGTGCATATCCGCGACAATCTCGAACTCAAACCCAATGCCTACCGCATTACCCTGAAAGGGGTCGAAGTCGGTACCGGAGAAGCCTTCCCCGGACAGTTTCTGGCGATCAATCCCGGCCGGGTCGTGGGGGCGCTTGCCGGACGGGAAACCATCGACCCCGCGTTCGGGCTGCCCTCGTACTGGATCGACAATGTTGCCCGCGAACAGGCGCACGCACTCGGCTATACGGTGGTCGATGCCAGCACCGTGGTGGCGACGCACCTCAATCAGGTCATCCTCGGAAACGCTGCCGAACTTCTGGGACGCCAGGAAACCCAGGCGCTGCTCGATCACATCACGAAAGAAATTCCCAAACTCGTCGAAGACCTCGTTCCCAAGCTGTTGCCAGTTTCCACCGTGCAGCGTGTGCTGCAAAACCTGTTGACCGAGGAAGTCAATATCCGCGATATGCGCACCATCATCGAAGTGCTGGCCGAATATGCTCCGCGTACACAGGAGTCTTCCGAACTTACCGCGCGGGTGCGCGAAGCACTCGGGCGCGCCATCCTCCAGGCGTTGTTCCCGAGCGGTGCCGAAGTGCAGGTCATGGCGCTCGAACCGGGGCTGGAGCGCATCCTGCTGCAAGCGGTCGGAGGAGGCGAGGGAGCTATCGAACCGGGGCTGGCCGATACCCTGCTCCGCCAGACTGCACAACTCGCCCAGCGCCAGGAAGAAATCGGCCTGCCGCCGGTATTGCTCGTTCCTGCGCAATTGCGGCTGCTGCTGTCGAGATTCCTGCGCCGCGCCGTCCCCGCGCTACGGGTCATCGCCAACAGCGAAGTACCGGAATCGCGCACGATTCGTGTGACGGGGATGGTGGGGGCCGGAGGTTGAACTCGGGTCAGGAAGAAATGAGAATAACGTCCTACCCTCGAAGAGTTGGGTGTAGGTTGGGTTGAGCTTGCGAACCCCAACGTTTTTGTAGCTGGTTGGATGTTGGGATTCGCTTCGCTCATCCCAACCTACGCGAGCTTCTTGCAGGTTTCAAGGTAATCATCGACGGCTTCCTCGAAGGCGGCACGAAGTTCGGCAACGCTTTCGCCGTGGAAACCAATCACATCGCGTATTTCGGTGATGTGCCCGACAAAGCATTGGTCTTCCTCGCTGTATTTCACACGTGCCGCATAGCCGTTGTACATCATCGTATTCATGGCCTTACCCAAGTTTTTCGATGCGTGGCATTCATGTTTAAAATGGCACCATATAATGGCATCAAAAAAAAGAACAATGGCACAAAAAATCAAGGATTACTACGACGACGCTTATGCAGATATGCTGGCTTCCCGGATCGGTGCGGTTTTGCCGGGGTTTGCGCGCGGGCGTTTCATGGAAACGCTCACCGGCCAGCTTGAAGACAAGGAGCTTTCCGCCCGCATCGGCCTCTTCGCGCAGGCGCTTGGGAACAGCCTGCCCGGCACTTACGCGCAACACATCGTGGCGCTGCATCCGCTGCTCGGCCCCGAGTTGCAGACGGAAACCGGCATGTTTACGCAAGGCTGGTGGCTTTCCCCCGTCGCTCATTACGTGGAAAAACACGCCACGGAAGACTTCGCGGCGTCGGTTGCCTTCATTCGCGAACTCACCAAGCGCCACACGGGCGAATTCGCCGTCCGTCCGCTACTTGCAGCGTTCCCCGAAGAAATGATGGTGGTGATGCGGGACTGGAGCCTGGACGAAAACGTTCATGTCCGGCGGCTGTCCAGCGAAGGAATGCGCATCCGCCTGCCGTGGGCGAAAAAACTGACCGTCGCGCTGGAGCGGTTCGATGATTTCAAGGCAATCCTGGGCAATCTGAAAGACGACCCTTCGCGGTTCGTGCAAAAGAGCGTGGGGAATAATCTCAACGATCTGTATCGGGTAGCGCCCGAAAAGGCAGAGGAAATCATCGGAGAGTGGGAAAAGGGCGGGACGCTTTCTGTGGCGGCAAGGTGGGTGGTAAAGCACGGGAAAAGGAACCAGCCTGTGCCGAAGTGAAGGGAGCCGCGTATTTTTACCGCCTTTACCGCCCTTCGCAGTCCAGGCGCCGCATGGATCTTGCGACTTCGCGTAGGATGACCAGATGAAGGGGCAACCCATGTGGTTGCCCTGCTTCAGTTACCCGCGTGAAGCATGGGCAGGCACAAGGCCTGCCCCTACATTACTATTCCATTATCATTTTTAGGATGCGGTTGTTCCCGGTATCTGTTACAAAGAGGTTGCCCGCTGCGTCTATTGCGATGCCGACAGGAAAATCAAAACGCCCAGTGCTTCTCTGACCATCGGCAAGGCCTTCCTCGCCACCGGCAAGGGTGCTGACCTCTCCTTTTGGCGTTACCTTGCGAATGAGGTTGTTCCTGGAATCCGCTACATAGAGATTGGTTGCCGCATCTATCGCAATGCCGTCAGGGCCGCGAAACTGTGCTGCGCTCCCGGTTCCGTCGGCAAAACCTTCCTCGCTGCCAGCGAGGGTGCTGACCTTTCCTTCCGGCGTGATCTTGCGGATGCGATTATTTCCGTCATCCGTCACATAGAGATTACCCGCCGCGTCTACCGCGATGTCTCTGGGAAATGCAAATTGTGCCGCGCTTCCGACACCATCGGCAAAGCCTTCCTCGCCACCGGCAAGGGTGCTGACCTCTCCTTTCAGAGAAACCTTACGGATGCGGTGGTTCCCGGTATCTGCTATATAGAGGTCACCCGCCGCATCCATGACAATGCCGCCGGGAAAACTGAACTGTGCAGCGCTCCCGATTCCGTCGGCAGAACCTTTCACGTTGCCGACAAAGGTGGTGACTTCTCCTTCTGGCGTGATTTTGCGGATGCGGTGGTTTTCACGGTCTGTTACATAGAGACTGCCCGCCGCGTTTATCGTAATGCTGTTGGGGTAACGAAACCCTGCGGCCAATCCAAGACCGTCAGCAAAACCTTCCTTGTCGCCTCCGTAATCGCCGCCAGCAAGGGTAGCGATCTCTCCTTCTGGCGTGATCTTGCGGATGCGGTGGTTCCCGAAATCCGCCACATAGACATTGCCCGCCGCGTCTATCGCGATGCCCCAGGGCCTGTCAAACTGTACAGCGCTTCCAGGGCTGTCCGCAAAACCTCCCTTGCCACCGGCAAAGGTGCTGACTTCTCCTTCCGGCGTGATCTTGCGGATGCGGTGCTTCCCCAAATCCGTTACATAGAGATTACCTGCCGCGTCTATCGCGATGCCATGAGGAGAAACAAACTGTGCTGCGCTTCCGATTCCGTCGGCGAAACCTTTCTTGTTGCCGACAAAAGTGCTGACCTCTCCCTTCGGCGTAACCTTGCGGATGCGGTGGTTCCCGGAATCTGTCACATAGAGGTTGCCCGCCGCGTCTATCGTGATACCCCAAGGGTTGTTAAATTGTGCTGCGCTCCCGGTTCCGTCGGCAAAACCTCCCTTGCCACCGGCAAAGGTGCTGACTTCTCCTTCCGGCGTGATCTTGCGGATGCGATGATTTTCGACATCCGCCACATAGAGATTACCCGCCGCATCTATCGCGATGTCTCTGGGAAACGCAAATTGTGCTGCGCTTCCGACACCGTCGGCAAAGCCTTTCCCGCTACCGGCAAGAGTGCTGACTTTTCCTTTTGCCGTGATCTTGCGGATGCGGTGGTTCCTGGAATCTGTCACATAGAGGTTGCCCGCCGCGTCTATCGTGATACCCCAAGGGTTAT
Source organism: Azoarcus sp. (assembly GCA_031277415.1). GTDB lineage: Bacteria > Pseudomonadota > Gammaproteobacteria > Burkholderiales > Rhodocyclaceae > WRNU01. The sequence continues at coordinate 13,541 of JAITMK010000141.1, read as the reverse complement.
TAAATCGTGCTGCGCTTCCGATTCCGTCGGCAAAACCTTCCTTACCACCGGCAAAGGTGCTGACTTCTCCTTCTTGCGTGATCTTGCGGATGCGATGATTTCTGGCATCCGTCACATAGAGATTACCTGCCGTATCTATCGTGATGTCGGCAGGAGAATTGAACTGTGCTTCGTTTCCGGCATTGCAGACACAGCAACGCTCATGGTCACCAGCAAATGTGCTGACCACTCCTTCCGGTGTGACTTTGCGAATACGGTGGTTGAGTCCATCCGCCACATAGAGGTTACCTGCCTTGTCTATCGCGATGCCTCTAGGATAATCAAACTGTGCGGCCTTGCCGGTGCCGTCGGCAAAGCCACTCTGTGCTTCCTCTTCAAAGCCTGCTACACCACTTTCGAAAAAACTGCTGACAGTAACCGTCGTGGCGCGAGCGACGGCTTTGTCATCATCTTGCGTGCTGACGCTCGTCGTTTTGCATCCCGCAAGAAGCCCCAGCGCGAGGATAATGGAGGAAAAACGGAGAATGGAAAATTCTATTTTCATATTAATAACGGATCGTTCAAGAGTCCTGGATGATATTTTTATTCGCTTGCATCGGCATTGCCGGTCGTGCCGCTAGTCTATGACAACAGTGCTGACTTCTCCCTCTGGCGTAACCTTGCGAATGCGCCGGTATCTGGTATCCCCCACGTAGAGGTTGCCTGCTTCATCTATAACAATGCTGTAAGGATACCCAAACCGTGCCGCGCTTCCCTTGCCGTCGACAAAACCTTCCTCGCCGCTGCCGGCAAGGGTGCTGACCTCTCCTTCCGGTGTGACTTTACGAATACGGCGGTTGAGAGTATCCGCCACATAGAGGTTGCCTGCCTTGTCTATCGTGATGCCGACAGGAGAATTAAACTGTGCCGCGCTTCCCTTGCCGTCGCCAAAACCTTCCACGTCACCGGCAAGGGTGTCGAACTCTCCTTCCGGTGTGAGCTTGATGATGCCATGATTATCTGTTACATAAAGGTTGCCCATTGCATCCATTGTGATGCCGTTAGGATAACAAAGCGGGATGCAGTCCATGTAGCCGCCGGATGTGGCGCTCCAGTTCACCACTTCGCTCTCTACATGGGTGCTGATTTCTCCCTTCGGCGTAATTTTGAGAATGCCGAACTCCTCCGCCACATAGAGGTTGCCCGTCGCGTCTGCCGTGATGCCACGGAGATGTTTAAAGTGCGCATAGTTTGTCTGTCTGTAGGCAAAACTTGCTTTACTGCCGAAAAGGGTGCTGACTTCTCCCTCTGGCGTAACTTTTCGGATGCTCTGGCGGTGGCGTTCCGTCACATAGAGGTTCCCCGCCGCGTCTATCGTAATGTGGGTAGGTTCCCTGAACTGTGCTTCGCTTCCCGCGCCATCTGTATCACCCTGCTTGCCGCCTGCAAGGGTGCTGACTTCTCCTTTCGGCGTCACCTTGCAGATGCGGTTGTTCTCGGTGTCTGTCACATAGAGGTTGCCCGCTGCGTCTATCACAATTCCAGTGGGGTCATTAAACCGTGCAGCACTTCCGATACCGTCGGCAAAGCCTTTCTCACTGCCGGCGAGGGTGCTGACCATACCCTCTGGCGTAACCTTGCGGATGCGGTTGTTCCCGGTATCTGCCACGTAGAGGTTCCCTGCCGCGTCTATCGCAATGCCGGAAGGGCTGTGAAAGCATGCTGCTTTTCCGACACCGTCTGCAAAACATTTCTCTTCATTTCCAGCAAATGTGCTGACCTCTCCTTTCGGCGAGATTTTGCGGATGCGGTGGTTTCCCCTATCCGCCACATAGAGGTTCCCCGCTGCGTCCACAGAAATGCCGTCAGGGTAATAAAACTGGGCAGCACTTCCGATACCATCGCCTCTACCATTCTTATCGCTACCTGCAATGGCGGTGACCTCTCCTTTCGGCGTAACTTTACGGATACGGTGCGAATCCGTCACATAGAGGTTCCCCGCCGCGTCTATCGCGATGTTACGAAGAGCATAAAACTGTGCAGCGCTTCCGGCACCATCGGCAAAGCCTGCCTTGCCGCTACCGGCAAAGACGCTGGGTTCTCCCGCAGGCGTGACTTTACGGATGCGGTTGTTCCTACGATCCACCGTATAGATATTTCCCGCCTTGTCCATTGCGATGCCGGAAGGATTAAAATGCTGCGTAGCGATTTCGTCAATGCTGATAAAACCTTCCCCCTTGTTGAAAAGGGTGCTGATCTCTCCTTTCGGTGAAACTTTGCGGATGTGGTCGTTGTACCCATTATTCAAATCTGTCACATAAAAGTTACCCGTTGTATCTATCGTAATGCCGTAAGGGTCAGTAAACCAACGCCGCGAATCGTCGCTGCTCTCAATGTCGTCGCGACTACTCCGCTCGGCAAAAATACTGACTTCTCCTTTCAGCGAAATTTTGCGAATTTGACCTTTCCCGGCATCCACTGCATAGAGGTTCCCCGTCCTGTCTATCGTCATACCAACAGGGTAGCTGTGGATTCTCGGTCTGTAGGTAACGTCTTTCTCTTTCTCGTTGACGACGAGGGTACTGACCATTCCTTTCGGCGAAATCTTGCGGATGCTCTTGTTCCCGGTATCCGCCACATAGAGGTTGCCCGTCGCGTCTATCGCAATGCCGGAAGGAGAATGAAAGTGTGCATATTTCCCCGGACCGTCAGCAAAACCTGCACCGTAACTTTCCCCGAAACCGGCAAGGATACTGACCTCTCCTTCCGGCGTGACCTTGCGAATACGGTGATTCTGGGTATTCGCCACGTAGAGGTTCCCTGCCGCGTCTATCGCGAGATCGCCAAGTTCTTCAATCTGTACTACGCTTCCCTTGTTGCTTCCCTTGCTGCGGACAAGGTAACCGAGTTCTCCTTTCGGTGAAACTTTGCGGATAGTTCTGTAATCCGTCACATAGAGAGTACCCGCTGCGTCTATCGCGATGCCGCTGAACTCATCAAAAACCGTGGCGTTTTTTCCCGTTCCATAGGGAAAGCCCGGGCCAACGAAGGTGCTGACCTCACCTTTTGTTGTCACCTTGCGGATACGGCTGTTGCCGCGATCCACTACGTAGAGGTTATCCGCCGCGTCTACCACGATGCCGCCAGGCTCATTGAACCGTGCAGCGTTTCCCTGACCATCGGCAAAGCCTTTCTCACTGCCGGCAAAGGTGCTGACCATACCCTCCGGCGTAACCTTGCGGATGCGGTGGTTACCTCTATCCAATACATAGAGGTTGTTCGCTGAATCTATCGCAATCCTGGTAGGGTTTCTGAACTGTGCAGCGCTCCCGATTCCGTCGGCAAAGCCTTCCTCGCTGCCGGCGAGGGTGCTGATCTCTCCCGCAGGCGTGACTTTGTGAATACGGTGGTTACCCCCGTCTACCACATAGAAATTACCCGCTTTATCTATTGCGATGTCATGAGGAGAGTGAAACTGTGTTGTGATTACCGGGTCACCAGCAGCGTCTCCCTCGTCGCTGACGACGAAGGAACTGATTGTCGTAGCGTGGGTAACCGTTTTATCGTCATCCTGTGCGCCAACGCCCATCGATTTACATCCCACGAGAGCAATAAGCGCAAGGATAACGGAGAGAGGAAAACCGGGAATGAGTGATTTTGTTTTCATGTTTCAATCCACGCCCGTAACCGAGCGACAACGACGCCTGGAAGAGGTTACGCCTCTCCCAAGCGGGATTATCCCCCTGAAGGGGGATGTTTCAAACCGGAGTTAGTTTTCGATGAATAGATGCAATTGCCCTGCGGGAGAAGAAACCAGCCTGCGCCGAAGTGAAGGGAATCGCGTATTCTCGGGAACCTCTGCATTATCCTGCATCCAGTCATCCTGCGCGAAGTCGCAGGATCCACGCAGAATCTGGATTCTGCGACTTCGCTTCGCTTCGCGCAGAATGACAGGGGGGGTTGCAAATGTTCCCTTTACCGCCCTCCGCGCGGGGATGTGCGTGAGCGTGGGGGCTGGCCTTGTGGAAGACTCTTGCGGCGATTGTCGGAGCGTTTTTGTTCGGTTGCGGCTTTTGCAAGCGCGGTACGGCGAGCGGCTGCGGCAAAGGCGGCGGCGGACTTGGCGGTGGCCGGGTTCGGGGGAGTTGGCGTTTTCTTTTCCGGCGCTTTTTCCTCGCGCCTGGGGCGCCAGATAACGAGAATGTTGCCGATGTGCTGGACAGGCGCGGCATCGAGCTTGTTGCAGATGTCTGTGAACAGCGTCTCGCGTTCTTCACGCTCTACACCCTGGAGGCGCACCTTGATGAGTTCGTGCGCTTGTAGCGAACGCTCCAGTTCGGCGAGTACACTGGGGGCAAGACCGTTACCGGCGATGGTGACGACGGGATGCAGGGCATGGGCGCGGGCGCGTAGCGCTTGCCGCACGGGGGGCGTGAGTTCTATCTTGGGCATTTGGGTTTAACCTCGGCAGGGGACGAAATTCTACTCGATATGAAGCGAAGCAAGACCAGTAAAGCGTGGATGCGTGAGCATCTGACCGATCCTTACGTCCGGCGGGCCAATGCCGAGGGGTATCGGGCGCGGGCCGCTTACAAACTGATGGAAATCGACGAGCGCGACCGTCTGTTGCGTCCCGGCGCAGTGGTTGTCGATCTTGGCGCCGCGCCGGGCTCGTGGTGTCAGGTGGCGGCCGAACGTTGCGCCGGGGGGCGGGTGTTCGCGCTCGACCTGCTGTCGATGGAGCCGGTTGCCGGGGTGGATTTCTTGCAGGGGGATTTCTCCGACGAGACCGTACTTGCCGAATTCGAACGTCGGCTGGAAGGTCAACGGGTCGACCTTGTACTTTCGGATATGGCCCCCAATATATCGGGCGTGGCGACGGCGGACCAGGCGCGCTCGATCATGCTTTGCGAACTGGCGCTGGATTTTGCTGCCAAACATCTTCGGTCTGACGGCAAGTTCCTGGTCAAAGTGTTTCAGGGGGAAGGTTTCATGGAGTTTCGCAGGGCAATGGAACGTTGTTTTCAAACGGTGCGGGTACGCAAACCGGGGGCATCGCGTGATCGCAGCACGGAGGTGTATCTGCTCGGCGAAGGGCTGTGCGGTTGATGTTGTGTGGCAAATGTCGTGTGTTGGTTGGCTTGAATGAAGCAATATGGATACCCAACTGAATACCCGGCAGCATGGTGTTCCATTTGCCGGGTAGGCAGATCGCCATTAGAATCAAACTTTTCCACAGGCTGTTTTACGCGCCCGTTCTTGCGGGCTTTTGGGGTAAAGGACGTTGAATAATCTTTTCAAGAATCTTGCGTTGTGGGTCGTGATCGGCGCTGTATTGCTGGCCCTGTTCAATCAGCTCAATCCTTATCAGCAGTCATCGGGGTCGGCGGATTATTCCGCGTTCATGGATGAGGCCAAAAACGGGCAGATTGCCTCGGTGACCGTCGAAAACAATCGCGTGCTGAAAGCAATAGCGAAAGATGGTCGTTCGATCACCGTCTACACCCCGGGCTTCCAGGATATCTGGATGGTGAGTGACCTGATGCGCTATGGCGTTACGGTGAAGGCGGCAGAGCCGAAGGACGAATCTTTTCTCGCCAGCATTTTCGTTTCGTGGTTTCCGATGCTGCTGCTCATCGGTGTATGGATTTTCTTCATGCGCCAGATGCAGGGCGGTGGCAAGGGTGGCGCGTTTTCGTTCGGCAAGAGCAAGGCGCGGATGATCGACGAGGGCGCCAATTCCATCTCTTTTGCCGATGTTGCCGGTTGCGACGAGGCCAAGGAAGAAGTTGGCGAGCTTGTCGAGTTTCTGCGCGATCCTTCAAAGTTCCAGAAACTCGGCGGGCGCATCCCCAAGGGGGTGCTCATGGTGGGTTCGCCCGGCACGGGCAAGACTTTGCTTGCCAAGGCCATTGCGGGTGAAGCCAAGGTGCCGTTTTTCAGCATTTCGGGTTCGGACTTCGTCGAAATGTTCGTCGGCGTCGGCGCGGCGCGGGTGCGCGACATGTTCGAGCAGTCCAAGAAGCACGCCCCCTGCATCGTGTTCATCGACGAAATCGACGCCGTGGGCCGTCAGCGTGGTGCGGGTCTGGGCGGTGGCAACGACGAACGCGAACAGACGCTCAACCAGTTGCTGGTGGAAATGGACGGCTTCGAGGGTCAGACGGGGGTGATCGTCATTGCCGCCACCAACCGGCCAGACGTGCTCGACCCGGCGCTGTTGCGCCCCGGTCGATTCGACCGTCAGGTGGTTGTGCCGCTGCCCGACATTCGGGGCCGCGAACAGATTCTCAAGGTCCATATGCGCAAGGTGCCCATTACCCCCGACGTCGATGCGCAGGTGCTGGCACGCGGCACACCCGGTTTTGCGGGGGCCGATCTTGCCAATCTGGTCAATGAGGCGGCGCTCTTTGCTGCCCGCAGTAACAAGCGCCTGGTGGACATGGACGATTTCGAGCGCGCCAAGGACAAGATCATCATGGGCGCGGAACGCCGCTCTGCGGTGATGCCGGAAGAAGAGCGGCGCAACACGGCCTATCACGAGTCCGGCCATGCCGTGGTGGCGCGTATGCTCGACAAGACCGATCCGGTGCACAAGGTCACCATCATCCCGCGCGGGCGTGCGCTGGGCGTGACCATGCAGTTGCCGACCGAAGATCGCTACAGCCAGGATCGGGAGCGCCTGTTGCAGACCATCGCGGTGTTGTTCGGCGGGCGTATCGCCGAAGAACTTTTCATGAGCCAGATGACCACCGGCGCATCGAACGACTTCCAGCGCGCTACCGATCTGGCGCGGCGCATGGTGACGCAGTGGGGCATGTCCGACGAACTCGGGCCGATGGTCTATGGCGAGGAAGAAAGCGAAATCTTCCTGGGGCGGCAGGTGACGACACACCGCAACGTTTCGGAAGCGACCATGCAGAAGGTCGACGCCGAGGTTCGGCGCATCATCGACGAGCAGTACGCGCTGGCGCGGAAGATACTGGAAGAAAACCGCGACAAGGTAGAGACGATGACGAAAACCCTGCTGGAATGGGAAACCATCGACGCCGGGCAGATCGACGACATCATGTCCGGTCGTCCGCCGCGTCCGCCCAAGCCCGTGGCCGAACCTGCCCCGGTGGCCGACGGCGACGCCGACCCGGACGGCGCCGCACCCTCGCCCGCACCGGCGGGTTGAGACGCCGCCCCCTCCCCTTCCTTCGCAAGCGCGGGCGAAGGGGAGGGTGGTTTGCCAATGGGCGTTCTGACGCCCCTGTTGCCAACACATCGATCCATGTTTCAATCCACGCCCGTAACCGAGCGACAACGACGCTTGGAAGAGGTTACGCCTCTCCCAAGCGGGATTATCCCCCTAAGGAACATCTGCATTACCCTATTTTTCCGCCTCCTGTCATCCTGCTTGATACCGCAGGATCCACGCAGCGTCTGGATTCTGCGACTTCGCTTCGCTGCGCGCAGAATGACGGAAGGGGTTTTGCAGGGGTTCCCTAAAGGGGGAGGTTTCAAACCGGAGTTAGTTTTCCATGACCACGTTCCTCTGCGGCCGCTTTGAACTCGATCTCTCCGCGCCGCGCGTCATGGCAATCATCAACCTGACCGATGATTCCTTTTCCGGCGACGGTTTGAAGGGAGACACCCCGGCGGTCTTGCGTCGGGCAGAGAAGGCGTTGAAGGAAGGCGCGGATATGCTTGACCTTGGGGCGGAATCCACCCGTCCCGGCAGCGATCCTGTGCCCGAGGCCAAAGAAATCGATCATGTCGTGGCTGCGCTGCAAACTCTGCGTCCACTCGGCAGTCCGCTTTCCGTCGACACCATGAAACCGGCGGTGATGCGTGCGGCGCTGGCGGCGGGAGCCGACATGATCAACGATATCGCCGGGTTTTCCGCCCCCGGTGCGGTGGAGGCCGTGGCCGGGAGTGCCTGCGGGCTTTGCGTGATGCACATGCAGAACGACCCGCGCACGATGCAGCAGACTCCGCGCTACGATGATGTAGTTGCCGAAGTGGCCGAGGTTCTCGCCGCGCGGGTACGCGCCCTCGCGGCGGCAGGGGTGGCGCGCGGGCGTATCGTGCTCGACCCCGGTTTCGGTTTCGGCAAGAACGTGGCGCATAATTACACTATGCTCAAGCATCTGGGACGTTTCGCAATTGATGGACTGCCGATACTGGTGGGGTTGTCGCGTAAATCCATGCTTGGCGCCATCACTGGCGCAACGGTGGAAAACCGGCTCCTCGCCAGTATTACCGCCGCAATACTGGCTGTGGAACGCGGCGCACGCATTGTTCGGGTACACGATGTGGCCGCTACCGTCGAGGCCCTGAAAATCTGGCGAGCCTGCACGGAAGCTGCCTGACTAATGACAAAACAAGGAACGAACAGCATGGGAACGCGCAAATATTTCGGCACGGACGGCGTGCGCGGGCGGGTGGGGGAAGAGCCGATCACGCCCGAATTCATGATGCGCCTCGGCCATGCCGCCGGGGAGGTGCTGCTGGAACGCCATGAGATGCCCCCCGGTGAGCGCCCGGCAGTCCTGATTGGAAAGGACACCCGCATTTCCGGTTACATGCTGGAAGCTGCACTGGAAGCCGGGTTTTCTTCCGCCGGGGTGGATGTGATGCTTGCCGGACCGATTCCGACTCCCGCCGTGGCGTATCTGACCCGCGCCTTGCGTTTGCAGGCCGGGGTTGTCATCTCCGCCTCACACAACCCTTTCTACGATAACGGTATCAAATTCTTTTCCGCAGGCGGACTCAAGCTGCCCGATGCTGTGGAAGCCGAGATCGAAGCCCGATTGATGAATGGCATGGGCTGCATGGAACCCGCCCGTCTGGGGCGCGCACGGCGGATCGACGATGCTGCCGGACGCTATATCGAGTTCTGCAAAAGCACCTTTCCAAACGAGCTTGACCTGCGCGGCCTGAAAATCGCAGTCGATTGCGCCCACGGCGCGGCCTATCACATCGCGCCGAAGGTGTTTCACGAACTGGGCGCGGAAGTGATTCCGGTGGGAGTTGCCCCCGATGGTTTCAACATCAACGACAGGGTAGGCGCAACCAGCCCTGAAAGCCTGCGTCAGGCCGTGCTCGATCATGCTGCCGATATGGGCATCGCGCTCGACGGCGACGGCGATCGCCTCATCATGATCGACCGCCAGGGCGAAGTTTTTGATGGTGACAAGCTGCTCTACGTCATCGCCACCGCGCACAAGGATCGGGAACGGAATGCCGAAACGGTTGGCGGCGTGGTGGGCACGTTGATGAGCAACCTTGGACTGGAACAGGCGATTGCCAGACTCGGCCTGCCGTTTGTCCGCGCCAGGGTAGGCGACCGCTATGTGCTCGAATTGCTGCATGAAAAAGGCTGGCGCATCGGCGGCGAGAATTCGGGCCACATCATCTGCCTGGACTGCCATACGACGGGAGACGCCATCATCTCCGCCCTGCAAGTGCTGGCGGCGCTGCGCAGGCGCGGCCAGACGCTGGCGCAAGCCTGCGCCGATCTCGTTTTCTGCCCGCAACGGCTGGTCAACGTCCGCATGAATCCGGGTTTCGACTGGCAGGGCAACGCCGGTGTTTCCGCAGCGTGCGCGCATGCCGAGGCAACACTTGGCGGCGAAGGCCGGATACTGTTGCGTCCCTCTGGAACCGAGCCATTGCTCCGGGTGATGGTCGAAGGCCGCGATGAGGCGCTGGTCAATAATCTTGCGCACGAAATTGCGGCTGCCGTCGAAGCTGTTGCCTGATTTTCGGGCGAAAGAGCGGTTGATCGCAAAGACCCTACTGCCATTATCGTTGACGCTTGGATAACTCTCTTCCTAAACTTAAACCTTTCGCATTTCCCCCTTTCGGACGAGGACAAAAATGAGCGAATCCCGCATCCACAATGCCACCCTGCGCGGCAAAATCATGTCAGCGGACGAAGCCGCTGCTCTTATCAATCCCGGCGACAACATCGGCGTAAGCGGTTTCACCGGATCGGGCCATCCCAAGGAAGTGCCGCAGGCGCTCGCCCGGCGGATCGCGGCCGCTTCCGAGCGTGGCGAGACTTTCCGTGTCGGCATTTTCACCGGGGCATCCACTGCGCCCGAACTCGATGGCGCGCTCTTCAAGGTCAACGGCGTTTCCATGCGCCTGCCCTACCAGTCCGACCCGGACTGCCGCAACCGGATCAACAGCGGCGACGCTTTGTATACGGATGCACATCTTTCCGAAGTGGCGCAAAACACGGCTTGGGGACATTACGGCAAACTTGACGTTGCCCTGATCGAAATCGTTGCCATCCTCGAAGACGGCCGATTGGTTCCGTCGACTTCGGTGGGCAACAACCCCACCTGGCTGGATCTGGCCGACCGGGTGATCCTCGAAGTCAACGCCGGGCTGAACGCCAAGCTCGAAGGCATGCACGACATCTATTCCGTCGCCCTGCCGCCGCACCGCCAACCCATCCCGCTCATCAGACCCGATGATCGCATCGGCGAACCTTACCTGAGAGTCGATCCGGCCAAGGTCGTAGCCGTAGTCGAAACCGATTGTCCCGACCGCGACACCCAGTTTTCCGCCCCGGACGAAAACTCGCGCCTCATCGCGGGTCACATCCTTGATTTTCTCCAGTACGAAGTCGACAAGGGACGTATTCCGGCAAACCTGCTGCCGCTGCAATCGGGCGTGGGCAACGTCGCCAACGCGGTGATGGCGGGCCTGAACGACGGCCCCTATGAAAACCTCGCCGCCTACACCGAAGTTTTGCAGGACGGCATGCTCGACATGATCCGTTCCGGCAAGCTCGTCTGCGCTTCGGCTACGGCCGTCTCGCTCTCCAAAGAGGCGCTGGTCGACTTCAATGCCAATCTCGGCGACTACCGCAAGTGCATCATCCTGCGCCCGCAAGAGGTCAGCAATCACCCCGAAATCGTCCGCCGTCTCGGCATCATCTCGATGAACGGGATGCTCGAAGCCGACATCTACGGCAACGTCAATTCCACCCACGTTCTCGGCTCAAGGATGATGAACGGCCTGGGCGGCTCCGGCGACTTCGCGCGCAATGCCTACCTTTCGATCTTCATGACTCCGTCGCTCGCCAAGAACGGGATGCTCTCCTGCATCGTGCCGATGGTCTCTCACGTCGATCACACCGAACACGATGTACAGGTGCTCGTCACCGAACACGGACTGGCCGACCTGCGCGGCCTCGCTCCGCGTCAGCGTGCCAAGCTGGTGATCGAAAAATGCGCCGATCCCAAGTTCCGTCCGGCTCTCCGGGATTACCTCGCGCGCGCCGAAAAGAGCGCAAACGGCCAGCAAACTCCGCACATGCTGGGTGAAGCCTACGATTGGCACCTGCGCGCGCTGAAGGGCGAGTCGATGTAAATAGGAAGAGGTTTGTATCCCTTTCCAAAACAGTCGTTGAAGCCCCGGCCTTCAGGCCGGGGCTTCAATCCGTGGCGGGGTCTGCAATGAAAGAAACGGTTTTGATTACCGGCGCCAATGGTCTGGTTGCGCAGCGGTTTGCAGAAAAATATTCAGAAACATATGCTTTTAAATTCTTGACCCGAAAAAAATCCTGTGAGAATGAATATGAGTGGAATGTTGAAACGGGATACGTGGATGAGGAGGCTTTGGAAGGAATTGATTACATTTTACATTTGGCTGGCGCCAATATAGGAGAGAAGAGATGGACAGAAAAAAGGAAACAGGAAGTTGTTTCAAGCAGGGTGGATTCTTCCCAGCTTTTGCTTTCCAAACTCAAGAAAAATAATTGTGCCCTGAAAGCCTATATTTCTGCCTCTGGAGTAGGATATTACGGAAATTTTACTACGGATAAGATTTTTATTGAGCAAGATGACGTAGGAACAGATTTCCTGGCGGCGCTTTGTAAAAAATGGGAAGAAGCCGCTTATGAATATTCATCCGTGAGCCAACGGATTCTGATCTTTCGGTTCGGAGTGGTGTTGTCCAGCAAAGGAGGCGCTCTGCCCAAGCTGCAAATACCTATAAAATACGGCCTAGGAGCCAATTTGGGTTCAGGAAAATCTTATTTTCCCTGGATTCATATCGATGATCTCTGTGGAATGATTCATTTTTCAATTCAACAGCAGGGCATGGAAGGAATTTATAATGCAGTTTCTCCTGAAATTGTCACGATGGATACAGTAAATAAAAGCATAGCCCGATCCATGAAAAAGCCTTTTTTCCTGCCTAATATTCCTTCGTGGTTAGTTAAATTGATTCTGGGAGAAATGTCTTCCCTTCTATTAACAGGAAGTAAAATCTCGGCAGAAAAAATTCTCAATGCAGGATTTACCTTTGCCTATCCGACAATAGAGCAGGCTTTGTGCCACATGACCGACGAGGCAGCCGTAATCAACACGCTCCACGCGCGCGGCAAACCGAACCATGTCGATTGATTGGACTCACTTCACTTTCGGGCAATCGCTGACAGGCGGTATGTTGATCGGTCTGGCGGCTGTGATGCTGATTTTGCTGAATGGGCAGATTGCAGGCATCAGCGGTATCGTGAGCAAACTGTTCAATGTCAGGCAAGGCATGTGGCGTTGGGCATTTGTCATGGGGCTGCTTTTGTCGCCTTATCTGTACCGCTTCTTCGCCACGTTGCCTGCCGCGCAGTTTGAACTGCACTGGTCAGTCTATCTGATTGCCGGGTTTGTAGTGGGTCTGGGCAGCCGGTTGGGATCGGGCTGTACCAGCGGGCACGGTGTCTGCGGTTTGTCGCGTTTATCGAAACGCTCATTGGTGGCAACAGTGGTTTTCATGGGAACAGGATTTGCCACGGTATACGTTGCCCGCCACTTGATCGGAGAGTGATATGCCATTTTTGACCGCTGCGCTGGCAGGCGTGATTTTCGGTATCGGTTTGCTTCTTTCCGGAATGGCGAGCCCTGTCAAGGTTCTGGGCTTCCTGGATTTGACCGGGCATTGGGATCCCTCTTTGGCAATGGTGATGGCCGGAGCCATCGCTATCGGTGTTGTGGGGTTTGCATTCGCCAAACGCCAGACACATTCCTTGCTGAAACTGCCGATGGAGCTTCCCAGGGCTACCGCAATAGATCGCAGGCTGATCATCGGCAGCGCGCTGTTCGGCATCGGTTGGGGGCTGGCCGGCGTCTGTCCCGGCCCGGGGCTGGTGTCTCTGGCAATGGGAATTCCGCAAGCAATCATCTTTGTTGCTGCGATGCTGGCGGGCATGCAGTTATCCGGCTTCATACAAAAACGGCTTCGGTTTAAGTGAATACGAATCCGGAAAAATCTGGGCAGACCGGCAGGAGTTAGGAGGGAAAAAGTTACGACCTGATTACTTTACTCCATACCTCAGCCGTTTTACCCAAATTATTGTACTGTTTTTTTGGTATGCGTATAATGCCAATGGTTTTATTCGCAACGTCATTTTAATTATAGGGAGTACAGCAAATGGCATTCACCGCCGACTTGAGCACATGTGCAACACTCGCAGCACAAAACGACTGGGTTAGTAGCGGCTCGGATGCGGGTTCCAAGGAATGCGTAGTCTCGGTCAAGGCATTGACTGCTCTATCGGGGGT